>JBDNHS010000599.1:0-4740 GCA_041688685.1 Kapaibacterium sp. (SeqCode) | reverse complement strand
TAACCTGTAGTTTGTATTTTGGTGCTTCATAGCTTCTATAAAAATCAAAATTATAAAATGATTGATCTGAAGGAGTAACTAACGTTTTTATTTCCGTACCTTGAGTTTCGACCACTGTATTTGCATACCAACCATTATTAACATAGGAAGTTCTGGTAAATACAGTTGAACTAAAATTTGCATTATCCACTGTAAATGCTATATTGTTATTTCTACTAAAAGTTGAAGCCGGATAAATAAGTCCACCTAATAATTCAGTACTGCCTCCATTTGAGGTGCTAGCTACGGTTGCTCTTCCTTCTGTCTTAAATCCAAGTACCCAAAAATTGCCACCATTATTTACCAACATTGTATCATTTTCATCTTGTATTTCCGGATTGAATTGACGTGCCCATAAGTTTACTGGAAACTTTGGTTTGAAGGAAACACCAATATCCTCAAGAAAAATTTTACCGTTTGTGTTCTTTGCTGAATTTGTATATTCTCCCAAAGAAGATGATTTGAAAACAACAGTTCTAATGCTATTATTAAAAATTCTTGTACCCGCTATACCATCTATAATTAATGTTCCGCCAGTTGTATTAATAATTAATTTACTGTTGTTAAAGAAAAAAAGACTTGCCCAGTTAAAACCTATTATCATTTCAACTGAAGCCGGTATAACTATATCATTATAAATACAATAACCACTTCCATTATCGCCCATCTTATCAAAATAAATTACTTTTTTACCACTATTAAATGCTGCCTGTAATCCAGGACCTGCATCATAAAATCCATATTGTGGATTTGTAGGAAGACATCCATAATCGTTAGCTTTACCCCATTTTGTTAAATCATTATTTACGTAAACGGGGGTTTCTTCAATGGGTAATCTTAGACTTAAACCTCTGTTTGGGAACAAGGAATAATTCGGTCCAGAATAATATTCAGATACATTACTACCGCCAATTGCAACCCCATTTTTAAGCAAGGCACCCGCATATCCAAGCGTGGTTACATTTCTGGCAAACAAATAATCATTAAATATAATTGCATGATTTGTACTCGAACCTCCATTTAAAACTGCATTTACAAGTGTTATACGTCCGCTATTACTTTCTATTACCCTTACCTTATTTGTGCTTTTTAGATTGTTAATTGCCAAAGTATTACAGGCAGCCCATATTCCGCTAATAGTTTGATTGATAAGTGTAATGTCTTCAAAAGTCATTGAGTATTCGCAAGAGTTAATTTTTATTCCATATTTAAACCCAGTAATACTTATATTTTTAATTAAGCCTGGTCCTGCCCAAGCCCTTTCCATCAATAAACCGCAATAACTATTTTCATCAGGACTTATAAATTTTACGTTTTCTATAGTTCCATAATTGCTAGTTATATAATCAATACCAACTGCACCAGGATTCCCTCTTCCAGTATTAATTATTAGATTTTTAAAATACATACCAAATGCTTGGTTACCACTACGTGTCTCGATCATTGGTCTTGGATTGTTTACATCCTGAAATCCTGCCGCATTATTTTTAAGAATAATAAAAGTGCTGTCAGGGTCTTCGCCAATGAAAGTAACATTTGCATCCCAATAATCATTGAGCAATTTTATGCTGTCGCTAATTAAATATTTTCCTTTGGGCAAAAATACAGTAATGTTGGTATGGTAAATATCACTGTAGGTTCTCGCTGCCCTACGAAGACTTTCCGTATCATCAGTGACACCATCTCCTTTGCAGCCGAAATTTGTTTTTACATTATTCCAGCGAAGGTCTAGTGGATATACTTTTTGTTTTGTTGCGCTTAAAGTATTTATAGTAGCAAAAGTAATAATTATCAATAATAAGAATTTTGTCTTATTTAAAAAGTATAGTATTTGTAAAAAAATCATATTATCCTTTTGTAATTTCTTTGTTTTTAATTTTTTTTATGAAACTATTATGTTAATTTTATATATCTTTTAAGCAATGACACTACAAAAATAAAATAATCTCACTTTAGGTATAATAATCAAAAATAAATAAGTATTTAAAATTTATTATTAATCTCAACAAAAACTTAATAAGTCAAAAAGTTACATTCTTTATTCTGATTGTGCTATAGTTACTGTTTTATTCTTTATCAGCAAAGACGGTTGAAACCATTTCAAAACTAACTTTGTGTTTGATTTTGTTAGATTGATTTTTATTTTCATCCCACTCAAATTTCATTTCACAATTTAGTTAAATAATTTGAATTAAAAAATTGTTACCTTCTCCTGCTGTTTCATTATCTTGCTCGTGAGTGCCGTTATACCCAAAACGGTGCCCAAAGCTCTTAAACATCTCCGGCTCTATCATTCCAAAAGGCAGGTAGGAGGTGGCAGAAGTTACGACGGCTATAGTGCTGAGTACTTCTTGTATTTATATGTCATTATACGAATTTGTTTACCTATGTATTCTTGCATAACTTCAAAGTCACTTGCATACATTATATGATAACCATTTGCAATGATTGTGTCAGGTAAGTAATCATAATTTTGAACTAAATATGGAGAATCATAGGACTCGCCGTATTTTAAATGACTTTCAATCCTATCAGTACTATCTTCAAATGTATGAGGATTTCTTTTTATAAAATTTCTAATAACTGTAATATCTTTATTATAAAATAATTTATCATTGTACTTATTTTTTTGTTTAAATAACTTTAAATTTTCAAATTTTCTTAATATAACATCACCTTTGTTAAGTGAATCTGCTTTATTTACAATTATATATGTATTCTTGTAAATGATATTATTAATAAATACGAATATAGTTACTATTACAAATAGTAAAATACATATCTTAACTTTAATATTTTCAATTCTAAACATTTTAATCTCCTTCATCATTTAATTTTTGCTCTAAATTTAATTGAGATTCTTTTTGGTTATCTTTATTACTACCAATATTTGATAATAATCTTACAAATTGAGGGGTATTTATATCAAAATTCAAGCCTTCAATCTCATATTCACGTTGTTTAGTACCAGAAAACATCGCATTAAATAAATTACCTTTTATACTAAAATTTTCCATTCCAATAGATTTAGATAATCTAGATTCAACATGAGGTAATCCCATAAGATGACCAGGTTCATGAGTAAATACAGGGTCATTACTATATATAAGTGAACTCAAAGTACTACTTTTAAGATTCATTTCATCTCCCAAAAACTCTGCATTTGCTTTAGCACCAGTGTATTTCAAGTCATACCATTGCTGATCATTCCAAACACTAACTTTATGCTCTCCATTTTTTATATCATTGGGTGATGAGCCAATACGAATATTTGCATCCATTTCTACAGATATTACATCTCCATTATCTATTTTCATATTTAATGCACTACTTAAATCCGTTGCCTGTTTATCATTGTAAAGTTTAAAATCTTTTGAATAATTTGTTTCAAGTTGCTTAATTAATTCCAACTGTAATCCCACAGCATTTATTGTTTCATTTGTTTTGTTTAAAATTACAGCTGTAAAAGTAATTTTAATTTTAATTTTACCATCAACTCTAGTTATATGGGCAATTTTAAAATCTTTCCCATCATTATCATAATACATAATTGGACTATTTGCCGAATATATATAAGGACTCATCGCTGGATACTTAGTTCTCATAGGATCCTTATTCCATCTTCTTGCTACTCTTGGGTCGTAGCCGTATCCTCCAAAATCAAGATTATTGCCCTCTCCAGCTATTTCGTCTGATTTCTCTTGCCCACCATAACCGAAGCGATAATTTGCAGAGCTCTTAAACATCTCCGGCTCTATCATTCCAAAAGGCAGGTAGGAGGTGGCAGAAGTTACATCGGCGATAGTGCTGTTATTGACATATTAATCTAAATACACCAATTTTTTAAAAATAATTTCTAAAAAACATTTTTAACATATTTTTCAAGTTCTCTTTTATTTAATAAATAATAGTATGAAATGTAAATCTTAGAATCATAATCCCTTAATACAAGTGTAATTTTATCAGTAATTTCCATTATATATAAGTCTTTGCTTAAAGAAAATTTCTTATTATTTTCTTTTTCAAAGTTGTACCTCAAAGAGTCTAAAACATTCTCAGAAGTTGAAAATGTTATACCAGCTATAGATTTCTCCTCATAGAAACTTTCAAGTACATTTTTAGTTCCAAACCAAATAGGATTATTTTCTAATTGTAATATTGTAGTATAATTTTGTGTGGAACCTCTAAACCCACGATAAAGATAATATTTTATTTTGTGTTGTTTTTTGTATGCCTTAATTTTATCGGGTAAAACAAATTCTTCATTATCAAAATTAAAGAAATAATTATAAGTTTCTTTAGTATTACAATTTAAACTTAATGAAATAATAATTATTATTAAACAATTTAGTGTTTTCATTTTATTTTCCTATAATTTCTGGTTTTATAACTGTTTTAGTCGGTTTGAGTAGGATATTCATGCGTTTTGGGATCCTTGTTCCATCTTCTTGCTACTCTTGGGTCATAAATCCTTGCACCAAAATATAAACTATTGCCCTCGTCTTTCCACTCATCGTCTTTCTCCATCCCACCATACCCGAAGCGGTGGTTTGCAGAGCTCACAAATATACCCGGCTCTATCATACCAAAAGGCAGGTAGGAGGTGGCGGAAGTTACATCGGCGATAGTGCTGTTTAGTATTTTACAATTTGATTATTATATTTAAGTCCATCAACGACTATCCATTCTTTATTTTTATTT
>JBDNHS010000598.1:0-2482 GCA_041688685.1 Kapaibacterium sp. (SeqCode) | reverse complement strand
ATTTATTTATATTGTTTAATATGTTAAATTTTAAGCATAATGTAATAATATCATTGTTTGCTTAAATTCTCAAACTTTGTTCATATTCCAATACTTGTAAACACATTTTTTATAAACCAATACTTACCATTTAAGAATGTAAATACATTATTACTTTTTTACTTTTTTAAAATATTTATAAAATAAATAATAAAATAAAAAAAATTATAATTTATAAAATAAAAAAATTATAATTTATAAAATATTAATATAAACACATTCTTAAATGGGAAGTATTGGTTTATAACTTTTAATTTAACCAATTGGACTTTAATTACATCACTATATTAAAAAATCATAAATAAAATTTAATTCCGTCCAATTGGTAATAGTAGCGAGAGTCGTGAATATTATTAATTATATCTTCATATTTAGCAGATAGTTTATTTTTGTTTGTTATTTTATTTATTATTATTATATTCATAAATTTTAATTTCTTTTTTTCAAGATTTAAATAACTTTGCTCATGATTTTTTGTATAGTCATTGGTATCAAATAATATAAATTTTTTAATTGGATATTTATCTGATAATTCTAATTTATCCACTATGATATTATCTAACTCGTCTCCATTATAATTATTATAAATCCATTTTTTTAAAGATTGATACATTAACATATTTTTTATATAAATATAATTTTCAGTAAAAGTAGAATATAATTTAGTTTGTTTTTCTGGAATAAAAATAATTTGTTTATTTACAAATTTATCCATAGTATTTGAATTTAAAAATATTGATAAAACTCTAACTTTTGTATTTGTATCCGAAAACACAAATATATCTTTATCATTACCTTTTAAATTTGAATCTATGATAGTTTTATAAAATAATAATTTAATTTTGTATTGAGTCATATTTGAATATTTATTGTTCAAATATTTTTCTCTTTCCCCATAAGAGTATGTCTGATTTATATTAAATAAAATATTTTTTAATACAGAACCAATAATACTTATGTCTTTTTGATAAAATATATTTGAAATTAAATTATTATCTAGCCAAAAATTAGATTCAGTTTTTTCCGTCATTATTATCATTATAATACACACATTCGAGTTAATTTTACTATAATATGATATGATATTTTCCTTATCCTCAATTTTAAAAATATCCAGTATCTTTGAATTAATTTTATTTGAAATAGTATTATCTACAAAACTATCTTTTACATGAATTTTATTATTAATATTTAACCAATAACGAGAATGAGTTTTTTTTGTTATATCATTTATCATATTTGGAATAAAATCATCTTCAAATGAATAATTTATCGATTCATTATCATATTCTCTCGATATATTAATATGATAATAATAATAATTACTTGCATTTTTAATATTAAAAATTTGACTCACACTTTCTTCAAGACCTGACGATAATATTTTTTTAAATTGTAAACTTTTTCTACTTAATGGTACTATAAAATATTTTGACATTTCATTTGAATCTGCCAACACTTTTGATTCAAATAATTCCGGATATCTATTTAATATATCCCTATAAAATTTAAACCATAATTGAAAATCTTCATATTTAATACGCTCCTCTATAGAAAATTTACTTTCTAATACAAATGGTTTTTCGCCAGCAAATTGTAAGCCAAATAATACAGACCAATGAGGAAATCCCTGTAATCCTAAAAATATTGGTTCTATGCTTGTCCACATTCCAGAATATCTCATTCCTAAATATTGCTGTTCGGGCCAAATTAATTTATTTTTTATAATATTAAGAGTTGAATCAGTTCTAATATCTCGCAATATCATATTGAATTCTTCTTTATTTGGCTCTAATAAAATCAATCCTCCAGAAATTCCACTGTTATTATTTTTATTTTTACTTAACCCTTGCTCTATTTTATCTGTTATTGATTTCGGAATGAGTTTTCCATGAGAACAACATGAACAATATTTGTCAAACCATTCTATCTTTTTATCATATACATATTCACCCTTTTTATTATAACTAATTATTTCATCTTTGTTTGGTAAAAATACACCTGCGGGAGTCTTTAGAGTAAAAATATGGTCTGGATGTTTTAATATTATTGCATCGGCATCTATTAGTAGAATTTTTTTATATTGAGTTAAATTAAAAACGTGAAATTTTGTAAATACTAAATCAAGATATGGACGATGTTTTTGAACTTTAGTTCTCCAATTTTCCACATTTATATAATCGACATCGATAACGTGATCATAAAACTTTTTTAATATTTCTTTTCCTTCTATAGAAACATCATTTGTAACTAATACAACTAAATCAGCTAAACTTCCTAATTTTCTGGCAGATTCAGCTAACACAATCGCACCAGCAATATATTTATCTCCTATCATAACTAAGGTGACATATGCATAATTTTTGGTTCCATCAGAATTAATCATATCATCCGGACTTTTATTAAAATTTTCATTATTATCACATAATAACTTTATTTTTTT
>JBDNHS010000597.1:0-1344 GCA_041688685.1 Kapaibacterium sp. (SeqCode) | reverse complement strand
TTTTATACTTGACTCATCTCTTTTATATTTTTTTATTTGAGAGAGAGATTATTTACATTGTGATTTTAAGAAATAATTTACATTTATTTACAATTTTAAATTTATTATTATTTGCAATAACACTTCTATATAAACAGACACAGAAAAGTTGATTTTGTTTCACTTATTTATTCTTAACACAACAACAAAGCCAACTATCAGTAAAATAGTTAGCTAAAGTTTGAGAATTATTCTTTATTCCTTAATAAATTTAATTTTGTTTGTATTATTGGAGTTATTTATTTCTAAAACATATACTCCTTTTATTAATTTGGAAACATCTATTTGATTGTTTAATAATTCATTAGAATTAACTATTTTTGAATTCAAATCAAATATTTTATAATTTGTTTTTTCTCCATTTGATAAATCTATGTTTACATTTAACAAATCAGTAACAGGATTTGGATATACATTGATTTGATTTTGATCTTCATTGTTCTCTATTGAAGAAACTAATCCCAAATTAGCCTTATCTATAACCATAATTGAATGTTGCGAACAGATATATAATTTATTATCTAATTCTAATACTTTGACTTCAAGAAAATCCATTTCAGTATTAAATCTTTCAGTCATAATATCAAGTTCTCTCAAATATAAATTTTCATTTATAAGTAATTTGTTTGAATTATAAGAATCTTTAACGCCTATTTCATTAATAGCATAAGTAGTTGTATTATTACTAAATAAATACTTTAATCCATTATAATTAACTGCACCGTAAACAGTAATATATCCATTATCGTGAAATGGTAATCCTCTTGTAGTATCATAAATTACCCATTTATTATCTCGTTTTTCTACATAACCTCCACAACACTTCCAATATTTGGTATTCGCAATAAACTTGATATATCCTTTGATATCAAATCCAATTTCTAAATCACCGTTTAATTTTTGATTAAAGTATGTAATTTCTTTATTGTGTGCCAAATAGTCATAACCAGATGAAGTAGGTAATGATTCAGTAGTAAGATTGAGGTTTTCATCCCAATAATACATATCATGATTAATTTTATCAAAATCAAATTCTTTTGTATCTAGGTCATTCGATTTATTAAAAGCACGAAGTGCTAATACTTTTCCATCATTTAAAGGTTGAAGAAAACTATATGCAAAAGCTGTGGAGTTTTGTCGAGTATAGACTATTTCTGTGATATTATTTTTGATTCTAACTATGCTTGTTTTATATTTATACCTTTCTTCCATATTTGGAAAGGTTTCAGTTACAAGGAACCAAACACTACCATCTTTTGCAACCACAATATTATTATATTTTGTTAAACTATCAGTTGATTCAAT
>JBDNHS010000596.1:0-2670 GCA_041688685.1 Kapaibacterium sp. (SeqCode) | reverse complement strand
GAAGCTACTGGTGGTCAAAGAGATCCTGTTGATTATTCTTATACTGGTACTAATGGAAATGTCGATGGTGTCGGTATTAATATTGGTGCAGGAGTTACGAACTATGATTTTGGAGATGTATTGCTTTGCGATAGTCCAGTTGGTTCAGTATTTTTCTCTAATACATCTGCTACAAATAATTTAAATTTAGTTGTTACTCCAGATTTGTCAACTGATGTTAATAGTTTTGTTGCTTTAGACCCTATTCCAACGGTACTAAAACCAAATGAAACAATTGAAGTTAGATATCAATTTAATCCTGATAAAATCGGAAATTATTTTGCTAAATTTAGTGTTGATTACGATGATCCTGAAGTGCCTGACGCTGAATATACTTTAATTGCAAATGGTTACAAACATAAAGTAAGTTTTGAATTAAAAGACTTTATAAGTACTGATGGTAAATTTGGTCCTGGTTCATTAGTACCTGGTTATCCAGTAAATATCAAAATTGATAATTCGCCTTTCTCAAATGTAGAATGGACAGAAGCTGATATCAAAACTTTCAAAATAGATTTGAGATATAATAAAGATTGGATCTCTGTTATTAAACTAAATAATGTATATGTCATTGATAAAGGTGCTGCACTTACTGGTAACTGGGATTTGACAGGTGAAGAAAAAGTTGACCCAACTGATCCTAATTTTATTTTATTCACTATAACAGGTGTAAATACAGATGGAACTGGTTTTGTTAACGCAAATGTCAATACTTTTACACAATTTGTAACCTTAACTATAAAATTGTATTTAGTTGGTAGTGGTGTATTTAGACCAGCAATTGATGTAAAAAATTACTCTTTTGAAAATGCAAATGGTATAAGAAACAAATGTATCGACGCCGTTGGTGGTGATGCAGTAATATCTTACAACATCTGTGTACAAAACCTTAGAGATGTTACAATAAGTACTACTAAATTTAGTTTTGAAGGTCCAGATGCAAGAATTGTAACTACACCTACAATAGATGTAAGATTTAATGTTGCTTTTGATGCAGAAACTAAATTAGAAGTGATTAATTCGAATGGTGATGTTGTTGGAATTCCTTTTGATGCAAGATTAAAAGCTGGCGTTTACGAAGCGAACATACCAACACAAGAGTTGAATAGTGGTAGTTACTTTATTAGATTCAATTCAGGCCCTTTCAATGCAACTATAAAAATATTATTACAAAAATAAGTTAACCCAAAAATTAACAAGATATTGTATGGTATTGATTCGAGGAAACATACAATTAGGGAAGTATCATAATACTTCCCTAATTTGTTTTTAGTTTTATTTATAAACTATTCAAACTACAATTTACTTTTTATTTAAGATAATTTAAATTTAATTTAAGATAACTTATGTTAAATTGTAACTAAGATAAATATTATGTGTAGTTATTTATAATTCAAATCCAATTTTTTATCTAAATTACTTTTAGTATTTGGGAATATGTTTTTGGAAAAAAATCTCAAAAAATATAATGATATGGAATTAATTACTTTATTAAAAAGTAATAGTTCAATTTCAGACTTTGCATTCAAGGAAATCTATGATAGATATGCTTCGAATGTAAACGCATATTGTATGAGAGTATATAATAACCAAGAATTAGCAGAAGATGTTTTCCAAGAAACATTTATTAGATTTTATCAAAGTATGAAAAAAAAATCTGATGATAACAAAGAAAATATTTTGTTGAATTTTAATATACCTGGGTTATTAATTACAATTTCTAGAAATTTTATTTTAAATTTAAAAAGAAAAGAAAAAAAAGAAGTAGTTGTCGAAAGTTTTGATTTTTTTGAACACGATACGCAAAATTATGAAAATCAAGAACTTTTGGACTTGATTAAAAAAGCATTAGATACACTAGAATTTGATTACAGAGAAGCTTTTGTAATGAGAGAATACAATGGAATGTCTTATGAAGAGATTGCCAAAATTACTAATATTTCTATTTCTAATGCAAAAGCAAGAGTTTTTAGAGCCAAACAAAAAATTAGAAATATTCTAAAACCATATTTGGTTGACATAAATAAAATTTAGATTTATAAATTTTAATTGTTTTATTAACCATTAAAGAATAAAATGGACTATATAAATCATATCTACGAATTTGTAGATGGTACAATAGACCCGTTAAAAGAACAGCAGTTATTTAATGAGTTGTCTATCAATGAAGAATTAAGAAGCGAACTCAAAGAACAAATATCTGTTAGTAATGCCATAAAAAATGACTTTATTGCTTTTAATCCAAGTGCTGATTCAACCTTAAAGATATTTTCACAGTTAGGTATGACCTCAGCTGTTGCTACTTCTAGTAATATTCTTGGAAATAGCTTAATTAAAAATAAATTGTTGGGATTGTTCAGTAACTATTCGCAAGCAATTTATACTTTGATTGGTACCAGTGTATTAGCAACAATTGGTTATTTTATGTTGGAATTTAATGGTAATTCTATTAATTTGACTCAAAATGGCAATAATCAACCAACTTATAATAGTTCTTCAAATAACTCTTCTAACAATATCCCAAATTCATATTCATTTAATAATGACAACAAAAATGATGAAAACTTAGGTAAGAACTTAAGTAAAAATGATACAACTTTCAAAACGGAAATCATTTATAAAGATAGAATT
>JBDNHS010000595.1:0-2782 GCA_041688685.1 Kapaibacterium sp. (SeqCode) | reverse complement strand
CTTATCAAAGGGTATGTATCATTCTCGATATTATTTTCATTTGGCTGAATTCCATCAATAGAAATTGCTTTAACGTCATTTTTGAATATTATACTACCGTAACCTATACTTTTGGTATTTTCCTTTATTTTTTCGATTATCTCTTTATTATGTGTAAAAGTAATAGAATTTTCACAAAATTTATCACCATCTAAAATAGTGTTCTGAAAATTGATATAAGTACCAGTATTTGGAGACCTATTAATTTTCATAATTTCGCCAATAAATATTTTGTCAGTCTTGAATTCACTCCAGTTATTGATTTTGCAAGTATAAATATCTTTAATTTCATTTTTAGATAAATTATCAATCGGATTATTATTATTTATAAAAACACAATAAGCATCTTTTGCTAACAAATGGGAAACCCCAATTTTTTTATATTTTTCAGCCATTATAATTAATTCATTAGCATTGATATTTCTCGAAGACATAGCCAAATCTACTTTACCATCATTTAAAGACTCAAACCCAGTATTAGAACCACCACCTTCAACAAAAATCAGTATATTTTTATTTTGTGACATATAAACTTCAGACAAATTCTCTAACAATCTAAGCATTGTTTCAGAACCTTGAATTTTGATTGAACTTATATTATTTATTCTATATGAGCAACTACTAATCGCAAACAAAAATAGTAATACAATAACTATTTTGTTTATTGTATCTAATGAAAATTTAATGTCTGTAATGTAATTAAAGAATTTGTTTTTCATTTACTGTTTTTTAGTATTAAATAAGAATTTCTAAATGGACTTCCAGAAATAAACTCTATTTCATTATTTGTATTTGAAATTTCTGTCAAAAAATCTATTATAATTTGAGAATGTTGGATTACACTTTTATAATTGATGTTAATACTATTATCATCAAATGGAGTATGATAAATATTATTAGAATAATTTTCTAAAAAATTATAACCTTCGTTATATGATTTATTTTTGTAGCTCATCCCTTCTATAATTAAAAATGATGGTATTCCTATTTTTGCAAAACTATAATGGTCTGATAATCTAAAAGCTTCTTCTTTTTGAAAATTATTTGGTATCTGACCTAATTTAACATTATTTTTTTCTAAAACATTATTTGTTACTTCTGGAATATTCGTAAACTCATTTCCCAAAATAACAACTTCATTAAATTCATCAAAAAAAGCAATTCCATCTAAATTTACATTTGCAACAGTATTTTGTAGAGGTTTTAGTGGATATTGAGTATAATATTGTGAGCCTAATAATCCAAATTCTTCACCTGTGGTAAGTAAAAAAATCAATGATTTTTTGTTAGTATTATGAATCGAAAAGTATTTAGCGATTTCGAGTAATACAGCTACTCCCAAAGCATTATCAGTTGCACCATTGTATATTGAATCACCGTTTATACTTTTTCCAATTCCCAAGTGGTCATAATGTGCAGAAACAATTATATATTCTTCATTCTTTGTGTTGTCATTGCCTTTTATTTCACCAATAATATTTTGAGAAATAAAATCTTTAGAATTAAAATTACAATTTACTTTTAATTTTGTTTTTAATTCAAAACTTTGAATTTTACCATTTATATGGTCGTTACATAAATCAAAAATACTTTTATTTTCGAATTCAAAAATACTATTTGCGATGTTATAATTTATGTAAATTCCTAAATTGTCATTCACTTTATTAGAATTTTGAATAAATTCAAAAGAATAGTCTTTATTTATCTTAGACCAATTTAATAAATCAAAAGAACAGAAATTATCAATAACTACAATGCCAAGAGCACCTTTAGACATTGCTATTCTATGTTTGCTTTCTAAATTTGAGTACTTACTTTTTTTTAACCCTTCAAAATAGTCATTTGAAATAGAGTATGGTTCATCATCAAAAATAACTACAATTTTATTTTTTACATTTATATTAGCATAGTCATCATAATCAAACTCGGGAGCAACAACACCATAACCACAAAACACCATTTCGGCATTTTGTGGTATGTAGTTTTTTTTGTCAAATTTGAATATTTTGAAGTCTTTATCTTTTAAAAGCTTGATTTCTTTATTATTCTGATTTAAGATAACAGTTTGGTTAGTTATACTCGTTAAGTGCATAGATATATTCTGATAATAAGTATCATCTTCTCCTATTGGTTTCAGATTATATTTATCAAAATAATAGCCTAAGTATTTTGCACTTAAATAAGAACCCAAGCTACCTGGTGCCCTTCCTTCAAATAAATCAGATGCTAAATATTTTAAATGCTTTTGAATTTGTAATGTATCAATTAAATACCTATTAGCTTGCTCTTTATTATTAACAGCAAAGGCAAAATTTGTAAATAAATTAAAGCATATAAGTAATAATATTACAAAAAACTTATTACCATTAATAAACTTAGAATGATAAAGCCAATTATTAAGTAATTTCTTAAGCAAATTATTAAAATTTAATTTAACCACTTTTTATTAAACTTTGATTGATTAAAATATTTAATTATAATAATACTAATTCTGTTTGTATCGGTCCAAAAACCTCAACGCTACCATCATCATTAATAAATACGTCAATTTCAGATCTATATCCTAACTTCTCATCATATTTATAAATTCCTGGCTCAATTGAAAAGCAAGACCCTCTAATTATTTGTCTGTTATCCAGAGTCTCAAATGAGTCTAAGTGGGCACCATTACCGTGTAGATTTGTAGCGATATTATGACCAGTTCTATGAGTGAAATAATCTCCTAAACCTTTGGATTTAATAT
>JBDNHS010000076.1:0-6001 GCA_041688685.1 Kapaibacterium sp. (SeqCode) | reverse complement strand
TCAAACAGATAATAACGACTCTTATAAAAAACAAATAGAGTTTGTTAATGCTGCTTTGCTTTTAGCAAACAACGGCGAAAAAACTATAGACCAAATACAAAGAGAAACAAAATATAACATAGAAACAAAACAAGATTATTTAAATATTAATTATAAAAAATATAAAACTTATGTTACAGACAACAAAGAAAAAGCAAAGTTTATTAGTTTAGGCTCTCTCCTTGATGTAACAGAAGGTTTATTAGATAAAGTTATAGAAAATGGGGCATTCGTTAAAGCAATACAAAAAGATCAAAACGTTATAAATGCAGGCTTGTCTTCATTAAATTCTGAAGAACTTTCTAAAAACATATCTGATTTACCTATGTCTTATATTAGTAAAAATGCTAATGGTAAAAATGGACCAGAAATACAACAAACTATTTTAGCAAAAGACGTTGTAGACTTTATAATGCTTGCAACTCCTTCTCCTATTTTAACAAAAAATGATAATGACCTATTTGCAAAAAAACAAAAAGAACTTGAAGCTAAGTACGGAAAAGTAGGGTATAAGCAAGCATATGATTTTATTAACAGCGGTCAAAGAAAACACGGAAGACAGGGTAGCAGGCCAGGGACCTGGATGCAATCTCCAGAAGACGAAGAAAAAGATAAAAAATTAAAGGGTGTTCTTGAAAAAGTAGAATCATTGTCTAAAGATGTTTCAACTGCTCAAGAAGAAGCTGTTAGGGCTGCTACAAAAAGCAACAGTGAGGTAGGCAGGTCAGTTTTTCCTTCAGGCTTGACCCCATCACAAAAAAATGATACTAAAGAACGAGTAGAACAAGTTTTAAATACATACAAAGGTAAAAAAAATTTAACAGATTTTAACCAAGCACTTGGTAATGAGTCTAAAAATACTATTTCTTATAATTATAATATAAAAACAGGAACAGGGTTTTTAGTTGTTTTTAATGGCGAAAAAGAAATAAATAAAACTGAAATTACAAAAGAAGAAATGCAATTTATAGACCCTAATTTATTCTTTCCATCAGAAATTTCAAGAGAAAATAGAATTATGACATTTAATACAGTTCCAGGAAACCCAAGCACAAATTCTAACTTAAATGGAACATATGTTTCACAAAAAAATGCTTACGAAACACTAAGATATAAAGCAAAAGATTTTCAAGACAAAAGATTATTAGGAGCACAAATAGAAAAAAACTACAAAGAAGAAATTAATGTATATTTTTATACAAAAATAGGCAACGATGTTGTGCCAATGATATTTAAAAGTCAAGGATTAGCAAACGTTTTTAATAGTGTTGATGCAGCAAATGCATTTATTAGAGAAAAGTTTATTGGAAATCAAGACACTTTGGTTGATAGCCTTAATAAAGTAAATTAAAATGGAAGAAGATAAAAAAAATACAAACTTACTAGATACTGATTTTACAAAAAATCCTTCTGAAGAGATGGACCCTGGGTTTAAAAAATTTATAGAAGAAATCAGACCCAATTATGGCACACCTGCGCCTCCTTCATATAATACACCTATTTACGGTAGACCTCCTTCAGACAAAAAAGAAAGCAGTATTGAAGATGATATAGCAAGAGCGAACCAAACAGAAGATACTTCTAGGTTTTCTTATAACGAAAAAGATGTTTCTAAAAGATATGATAAAACTTTTATAGGCATAAATAACGAAAATTTTTACGGAACAAATCAAGGAGTAATTTCTAAACTAGCAAATGGTGTAGGAAAAGGACTTGCATTAACAGCTACAACTTTTTTACAAAACACAGCAGGACTTGTAAATGGTGTAGCACAATGGGGAAAAGTCGGTAAGTTTTCTTCTTTTTATAACAATGATTTTAATAAATATTTAGATGAAATTAATAAAGAGCTAGAAGACGCTCTTCCTAATTATTATACTGACGAAGAAAAAAATGCAAATTGGTATTCTCCAACAAAACTGTTTTCTGCTAATTTTATATTTGATGGAATAGTTAAGAATCTAGGATTTGTTGCAGGAGCTTATTTAAGTGGAGGTGTTTATTCAATTGGTTTAAAGGCCCTAGGAAGCTCTGTTAGATTACTTTCTATGGGAAAGGTTGCAGAAGCTTTTAAAGTCTCAGAGCAAGCACTTTCTGGCGTAAAAAAAGGAACAGAAGCATATTCTAGATTAAAAGCTATTTCTGATAAAATTTTACAAACAAGAACTGTTCTTGACAAAGGTCATAGAGTATTAGTCAGTGGTCTTGCTACTACAGGAGAAGCAGGATTTGAAGCTTACCACAATTTAAATGATTTTAGAAATAGACAAATAGAAGAATACACAAACCAATATGGATTTGCTCCAACAGGTGTAGATTTAAAAAGAATAAACTCTGCTTCTGATGAAGTAGGAAACAATTCTTATTTAGGTAACGTTGCTTTATTATTTACTTCAAACTATATACAGTTTCCTAAAATATTAGGAAGTTCTTATAAAGCAGAAAAAAATGTTATAAATGGTTTATCAAGAGAAATTAAAGATGTTACAGCAGATGCTGCTGGAAAGTTTTCAGTAAAGGCTCCTAAAAATAGAATACTATCAACATTGAACAATGTAAGGCCTTATTTATTTTCCACTTCAGAAGCTTTTGAAGAAGGTGCTCAGTTTGCTATAGGTGTAGGAACACAAAATTATTATGATAAAAAATACAAAGGAGAAGATGTTGGCGTTATAGAAGATGCTGTTAAATTTGGTTTGTTTGGAGTAAACGAATCTGGTGAATCAGTGGGACTATTTAACTCAAATGAAGGAGCAGAGAATTTACTTATAGGTGGATTATCTGGAGCACTAGCAAAAGGAGTTTTTTCATTTAGATCAAATAAAGAAAAAAATAAAAATACAACAAAGGCATTAAGTGAGGAAGTAGGAGAAAATGCAGGACTAAACACTAGAAAGTTTTCTGATTTTACTTTAGAAACTCAAGACTCAGTTAAAAGAGGAACTGCTATTCAACAAGAAAGAGAAGCCCATTTAGTAGAAGGAAATATTTTAGAAAGTAAAAATGCAGAAGCTGATTACATTATAAATTATTTAACTCCTAGAATTAAATATGGTAGATATGATTTAGTACAACAAGACATACAAGATTATAAAACTTTAGCTAGCACAGAACAAGGCTATGCACAACTAGTACTAGAAGGAAAAGCCCAAGGAGCTGACTCAAGAGAAAATTATTTACAAAGAATAAATAATTTAGAAAAAATGGCTAGTGATATGAAGTCATTTTATCAAACTATTAATTTAAAATACAGCGGAGAAGTTTTACAAAACGAAGATGGTACTCCTATTTTATCTGAAGATGGTAAGCAATTTAGAAAATATAACAACGCAGTTATTAATAAAATGTTATATGCCACTACTAAAATTTCAGACTATGAGGCAAGAATACCTTTTTTAAATAATACATTAATAAAAGCAGGTATAAACAACACTCAAGCTATTGTAGACGAGATAACACAAACAGGGGATGTAACATCTGATTTGTTTAATATTGCTTATGATAATATTTCTAATATGCCTGGTATTACTACCACTACAAAAAAAGAATTATTACAGACACTTGAGGATTTAGCAGAACTGTCTTTACAAAAAAACTTATTTATAAAGGAATACAATGATATAGAAAGTAATCCTGGAAAATATAGTACTGATACTAAAGAAGACTTTGAAAAAAGAAATAATGTTTCTGTTCCCACTATTATTAATAAAAACAACGAAGAAGAAGTTTTAAGAGAGAACAGAGAATACACAACAAGCAATCCTAAAAAATCAACTGTAAGTAAAAACTCAAATGATAAATTTGTTGTAACATATCCTAACAACAAGGTTGTACAATTTGATACAGAAGAAGAAGCAATGAAAGTTGCAAAAACTTTAAACGATGCAGCGGATCTTTCTAAGATAACAGTTTTAAAGTTTAATGAAAACGGAACTGTAAAAATTAAAGACAGCAACGGTAAAATTTCAAACGTAGCTTCTTCTTTATTAGAAGGATATAGTATTATTAAAACACCTGAAGAAATATTACAAAAATCTGCAGAAGAATTAAAGAAACAACAAGCCAAAATAGAACTTGGTTCTGGTACTGTTGACACAATGCCTACAGGAGAAGAGCTAGTAATAGGTTCTATTGACAAAAGAAAAGATGTTGAAATATTATTTAAGTCTTCTACATCTACTTCAGGAGAATTAACTAAACCACATCAATTAAGAGCTGTAAATTTTTTAAATAACTTTAAATTTTTTGTTAATAAAAAAAGAGAAACATATAAAATGATTCTTGTACATCCTAATAATGCAGAAGCACTAGGATTAAATGGAATTGTCAATCTTTCTTATGACAAAAACTTAGATGATACTCTTACAGAAGATCAAACTAATACTGAAACAGGTTTCTTAGCACAAGTTGCAATTGTTAAAACTCCTAAAGGAGATTTTTTTATAGATGAAAAAGGAGAAAAAATAGGCAAAGTAGGAGCACAAATAGAAGGTGTCCTAGATAAAATAGTTTTTGAAACTATGACAAGTGCTTCTACAGAAACCACTGGTGGGTTTACTAAAGTTAGAAAAGGACAAGAAAAAGCTGCTATTTTTGCAGCAGAAGCATATAAGATTTTTAGAAAAGAATTGTTTGAAGAAACATCTTACAGATCATACCCTTTTTCAATTTCTAGAGGTATAGCACAACAAACAAGAGTTAATGGTGTAAAAGAGGATAATAATATTGGAAGCATACTAGGGCCAAATGCAGAAAAATTAATTTCTACAGAAGCAGGGCTACTTAAAGTTATCACTACTGGAACTATTTCTCACAAAGAAGAGTTATTATCTTTTCCTTTAGGAGTAGTGTTAATACAGTTTAAAGATTTATTAGACTTTGCAAACAATAAAAAAATTAACAACAAGCAAGCAACAAATATATTTGCAGTTATTGATGCCATTGCAAATGAAATGATTGACCAATCAACAAATAATAAACCAGTAAAAATTAATTTTAATTATTCTAATTTTTTACAAAATGTATTATATTGGAGATCAAAATCAGATACTAGTTTACCAAACCAGATAGGTATTAATATTAATAAAATGAGTTTTAATATTGGTAAAAAATCATTTGCTCTTTCTACTATTTCTGAGAACAAAGCAGAAATAATGAATTTACTGCAAGATGGTTTTTTAGCTGTAAACAATACAAAGCTTAATGAAGGACTTAGTAAGCCTTTTAATGAATATGTTTTAAATAATGGTCAGCTAACAAAAGTGGTTTGGAAAAACTACCAAACGTTTTTAATGTCTGGTAAAAATCCTGATGGCTCTAGTCGTTCAGTAGAAGACACTCCTTTGATTACACACACTTCTGCTCCAACACAAGGTACTGCTTCTTACAAATTAAAATATTCAATTTTAGGAGAGCTAGAACTTCCTTTTAGCAAAGTGGTAGTAAAAGAAAAGAACACTGCAACTCCCCCTATAATCGGAGAAACTACAATTCAATTTGCTTCAGGTCCTGTTGTATTTACAGGAACAACTTCTCCAGAAGGAGTTGTGTCAGTAGATGTTAAAATTAATGAAACCATTAAAAAACTATCAGAAGAACAACAATTTGTAAATGCAGTTACTGCTGCTTTAACAGCTTTAAAAGAAAACCCAGCTACAGCAGATTCTATACCTGATAGTATAATCAAATCAGAAGACTTATTAGAAAGAGCATTATTTCTTTCAAAATATAAAATAGAAGCTCAGTTAAACCAAGAAGCAAAAGATCGGAAAGAAGCAGCAATAGCAGCTGAAGCAGCAGCAGAAGATGCCAGCGAGTTTAATCAATTTTTTAGTACTCCTGCAGCACCTAAAGTAACTGCAGCACCTATTGTAACTGAACCTATTCCTGTAAATGAAGTTGTTGCACCTATTGCTGAAGAACCTGCAGAAAAACCATACAATCCTAGTGCTAGAAAAAGAGG
>JBDNHS010000594.1:0-8398 GCA_041688685.1 Kapaibacterium sp. (SeqCode) | reverse complement strand
TTTTCTAAGTCTTCCATATCATTGTGTTTGTATCTGACAAATTCTGCCAACATACCTTTCGCCATCATCGCACCATTTACGATACAAGCGTGATTTTCTTTGTCAGAGATAATGTAATCGCCTTTTGAAACCATAGTCGAAACTGTACCAAGTGCAGTCTGATATCCAGTGCTAAATAATAATACAGACTCGAAACCCAAAAATTTAGCTAATCTTTCTTCTAATTCAATATGCAGATCTAATGTACCAGTAAGGTAACGAGAGCCAGAGCAACCAGTACCGTATTTTTCGATAGCTTTTATTGCAGCTTCTCTTACTTTTGGATGCGCAGTCAAACCCAAATAGTTATTTGAGCCTGCCATAATCATTCTTTTACCTTCTATATGGACAACTGGTCCTTCATTTTCTTCAATTGGTCTAAAATAAGGGTATAAACCAGCAGCTTTAACTTCCTCTACCCTATTAAAATCCAAACATTTTTTAAATATATCCAACTCGACCTCTTTCTAAAAAAAGTATTTATTTTCGTAATAACTATAACTTGCAAATATATTAAATATTTTTGAAAATTTAAAATTTATTTTAAAACTGTTAAGATTTAACAAATAAATATTAACAAATCTTTAACTATTTAAAGGTTATTAATTTCATTCATATCCCATCCGTACAACTTTATATCAACTTTATCATCATTTACAATTATGCCTTCAATTTCCAAAAGACTTACCATATTATTCACTCCGCTGGTAGTTCCAAAAGCATTTTTGCCAGTCAATATACCCTTACGATTAATTACTCTATGATACGGCAAAGCATATTGTTTAGCCCATATCTTCAATAGATAACCTACCTGGCGAGCAGATGACTTCATTCCACACTTCTGAGCAATAGCTCCATAAGTTGTAACTTTTCCGCTTGGTATTTTATTCACTACAAAAAATACTTTTTCAGCAAAATTATCAATATTTTGTGATTTATTCATTTGCATAATTGGAAAAGAAACTCATTTAAAATAAAGTTTACAAAAATATGTTATATAATTTTTAATTTACATAATTTTTTTATTATTGTTTCAATTATAAATTAATTTTTTTAAATTTTAATCAAAAAATTAAGTAATTCAATTAGATTTAATGTTATGCAATTCAAAAACTATTTATCCCAAGTAATAAATTCTAATACTTTACCTGGTTTTGAAGCACAAAAATTAATGGCTCCCGCTTCGAGACACGAATCTATAAAAAGTTTTACTCAAAGTGGAATTAACAAAAAATCTTCAGTTTTGGCTCTAATCAACACACATTTCAATAGTGAAACCGAAAGTTTATCTACTAATCAATATAATAATCCCTCTAATAATTTATCAAATAATTTATCTAATATTACTAAATACTCTGTATTATTGACTCAAAGAAGTAGTAAACTCAAAAGTCATACCGGTCAAATTTCTTTCCCTGGGGGCAGACAAGATGAAAACGAAACGGATTTAGAGACTGCTGTTAGAGAGATGTTTGAAGAAGTAGGGGTTTCGTCAAATAACTATGAGATTGTTGGGCAGCTGTCTCCATTGGTGGCTCCTCCATCGAATTCAATTATAACTCCCTTTGTTGCATTTTATAATACCGAAGTTTCTAATGACAAAATAATTCAAGATTTGATTATTAGCCAAGATGAAGTTGATAAAGCCTTTTTTGTTGAGTTGGATTTTTTGTCAAATGTAAATAACTTAAAAATTGAAAATTGGGACTTAATGGGCAAAAAATTAGACGTACCTTTTTGGGATATTTCAAGGGTTGCTGATACTCAAACGCCTCTCTGGGGTGCAACTGCAATTATTTTGAGTGAATTAATAGAAATATATAAAAATTATTACAAATCACTTAATAGTCTATAGGTATTCTTTTGGAGTACTAAATTATATTTATCAATCTTCCACAATTTGGGAAATTATCTTCTGTAAAATAGATTGATTGATACCAATGATTTATATTATCAACCTAAAAAATTTAGCTTAAAAAAATTGATTAAATTCATAAGTTAATCTTTCTAAATTCACTTTTTCTATTGGATGTGGAGTATTGGGGAATATTAATAGTGAGGAGTTGGGTAAATTGTTAAATACATTGATTGTTTCTTGCAACGTTACCATAGTATCACTATCTCCAATTGCAATTCTAATTTCTGTTTGTATTTGATTAAGTTCTTCTAATTTTAGTGGGTTGTTTTTTCCCATTTCTATCATCATTTTGGCAGTTTTGTCCAATACCTCTTTCCAATCATTCGGATAATGTCTTTTTTGAAGTTCCTCAGCAAATTTTGGTATTTTTTCTAAGATTTTATCTGCATCTAACATTTTGATTTCTTTAGCAGCTATTGCTTCGCTCCATTCAAATTTTGTAGCTAATGTAAAGATTTTATTGATTTTGAAATTATAGTTATTGGGTTTATTAATGTTTTTTGATAAATTTAATGCTAAATTTATTGCTACATATCCGCCCATACTATAGCCAAATATATCTAATTCACTAACATTATTTTCAGCTATATAATCAGCAACTTCATTAGTAAATTTATTGATGCTAAATTCTCTGTCAAACTCTCCACCAAATTCTCTACCGCCGTGACCAGAAAAGTCCAAAAGGTGTATTTTGTAATCAGAAAAGTTGGAATTTTGAGTGTCATTAAGCAAATTACTCAAATCCAAAAATTGTTTTTGAGAGCCAATAGCACCGTGCAAGATTAATAAATTTTTCATTTATGACTATATATTACTAAGTTTAATTATATTTATTTCTTATTAATGTTTTAGATATTTTTTGTCTATTATAAAAGGACCGAAAGGTAAGATTGAAGCTAAAACTAATATAACTAATGTTTTTTTGTCCCACTTTTGAGTCAAATTACATGTGTAAACGTAATAAAGATAGGTCATAAATAAAAACCCGTGGATAATCCCACTAAACTTATTGGGCATAGGGTTATTATACATGTATTTGAGTGGCATCGTTACAAATAATATCACCAACATCGAAATTCCTTCTACTATCGCTACTATTCTTAATTTTTTTAGATTATCCATTTTATTGATATTATTATTATTTCTATTATTTGTTTTGAACTGAATTTATTAATTATGTTATTAAGTAATTAAGTAAATTTATTAATTTTATTGCCCCATCATTCTCAGAAGAGGTCTGTGCCAAGGAGTCATCAATATCACAAGAATTAATGTTATACCAAAATAAACGATTGTTTTTCTATACTTCTGTCTTGAGTCTGTTTCATGCTTGATTTTTACACTTCCCATTGTACCGATTACAACAGTTACAATACCCAAAATAAAATGAAAAATTCCAAAAAAAGCTAACTCATAACTATCAAATTGAAAATTTAAAAATGATTTGGAGTATGGGCTAAAAATAAAGTATAGAAAGAAACCAATCAAAAACTGTAAATGCAAAAATCCTAAAGATGATGACCTCAATATGTTATCCAATTTTGAATATTCTTTATTTTGTGAGTAGTTTTTTACACTTATCAAAATTAACAATGTAAATGATATAAGTATCAGCCATCTAAGAACCGAATGTGTAATTAGTATATGTTCCATATAATTATGTTCTTTTTTGTACTTGAATAATTTTGTTATCTTTAAAAGTTTATTATAAATTTTATTATAACAGTTGTAATAATATTTATAATTGAATTAAGAATTAATATTTAATAATGCAACTCAATAGTATTAATATGAGGAAGCAGATGTTGTTTTATTTTTTGCCTTTTTTCAATATTCTCATTGCAAATTAATGAAACTCCATTATTATGTGTTAGATTTAGCATAAATATATCGTTCATACTGTCACCAGCCGTTAATATCGGTGGATAATCAAACATTTCTTTATATATAATCTCTTTGCCTTCGATAACGGTAGTTGGTAACTCGATTTTATTTGAATAATAATGATGTTTATCAATATCATTTTCATGGAAAATACTTCTGATCCCTCTGACTTTTTCTGATTCTAATTTATAAAACTCATAAGATATTGTACGAACAACATCTTCAGGGCTCGCAGATATAACACCAATTTCATAATTATGCTGTCTCAAAAGGTCAATTAGCCAAACAAATTCATTTTTGATTTTTGGGACCGTTGTTGAGTAATTTTTGCCATTTTCAATAAAACTCACTTTCTCTAACTTTAGCACTTCCTTAGTAAAATGAATAATGTCATTTTTTTTGATATTCTCAAATAAAGTAGGGAAGTCCAAAAAAATCTTACGAGTGTTGTGTATTAATTGGTGATGGAATTCATCCCAAGTTATTTTGGTTTCAATTCCTTGACTTTTGATATATGCAAAAACACAATCAGAGATATCTCCATCTATTAAAGTATTATCCAAATCAAATACTGCTATTTTTTTGGGATTATGCCCATTATCTTTTTGGGTCTGTATAAAATTATTATCAGAAAAAAGCTTTTCTGTATTTTCTATAAATGTTTGTACTTGCTCTTGAAAATTTTTCACTTTAATATCTTTAATTTTTAATTTTTAATAATTTTTATTCGATTTTGTAAGGATTTTGTAAAGAATTAATAAGGATTTTAGAATTTATTATTAGAATTTACTCTATAATACTTTATAATTTAACATAATTTTGAGAATTTTTAACTAAAATATCTTTATATTTATATTTTTAAAATGAAGATTTTTCTAAACACTTTTATAATTCTCAATTCTATAATTTAAATTAAACTCTAAATAATATGAAAAAAATTCAAAACTTATTCGATATAATGGAAATTGTAACAGATATTAAAACAGAAGCAAAAAATAAAAATATACTTAAAGTTACAATTTTATTATTTACAGTATTATTCTCAATAAACACAGCAATGGCACAAACTCAAAAGATATCAATCAGTAAAGCACTAATTAATAAAACTATTGACTCATTGGCTGCAAATAACAAACCTGAACTTTTGCAAAAAATAACAAAATGCGTAACTCAAACGGCAAATATTTGGGAAGGTAAGCCATTAGAATTTCAACAATTTGTTTTTAATAATTTTATATCTGATGAGAATGATTTAGAAAAGCTGTTTGATAGATTTAGTCATAATTTTGAGGTCATAAATGGTGCTTTTAATGATATTTCGTTAGAGCTAAAACGACCTTCACATCTAAATTCACCTAATTATGAACACTTAGGTGTGACAGATGATATTTTCTCAAGTTATGAACCATCATCTCACTTTAATTCTGACTTTTATTCAAATAATTTAGCATATATAATAACGCTTAATTTCCCAAGTTATTCATTAGACCAAAAAGCGAAACTATCGCAAAATTGGACACAAAGAGATTGGGCAAAAGCAAGATTAGGGGATTATTTTACAACAAAAGTGCCAGCAGAAATTAATCAAGCAATTACCAAAGCTCAAAATGATGCCGATAATTATATTGCTAATTATTACATTTATATGGGAAATATAGTAGATAAAGATTTCAACGCCAATTTCCCAAAAAATATGAAATTAATATCTCATTGGAATTTGAGAGATGAGTTAAAATCAAATTATTCAAAAGACAATGGTATTGTAAATCAAAAATTAATTTATAATATAATGTCAAAAATCATTTCTCAAGAAATACCCAATTCTGTAATTAATTCTAATAGTAATTTCTGGAATCCTATAACCAATCAATTGTTTGACCAAAATAACAAACTAATTAAAGATACTAATCTTACTAAACCAGAAAACAATATTAGATACCAACATATACTCAATAACTTTAATGCAATTAAAAACTCAGATAAATACTATCCAAATTACAAAAACTATTTCCAACGAAAATTTGATAGTGAATACGAAATAACTCAAGCAAATATAGAAAAGCTATTTATTCAATTTCTTACTACACCAGAAATAAAAAGTGTTGCAAAATTAATCAAATCTCGACTAAATAGAGATTTGGAACCTTTTGACATTTGGTATGATGGGTTCAAATCTCGAAGCAATATAAATGAAGAAGACCTCAACAAATTAACAAAAGCAAAATATCCAAATGCAGAAGCAGTCCAAGATGACTTGTTTTTGATACTTACAAAACTTGGATTTACAAAATCAAAAGCAGAATTTTTGGTAACAAAAATAGATGTAGAGCCGTCAAAAGGTGCAGGGCACGCTTGGGGGGCACAATCCAAAAATCAAAAGTCGTATTTAAGAACAAGAATTGGTGAAGATGGTATGGACTACAAAGGTTACAATATCGGTATTCACGAATTTGGTCATAACGTTGAGCAGACTTTTTCATTATACGATATTGAAGAGTATCTGATTGCCGGAGTGCCAAATAATGCCTTTACAGAGGCAATTGCATTTTTGTTTCAGATGAAAGATTTGCAGCTTTTGGGATTAGAGAGTAATGATGAAACAAAAAAATACTTATATACTTTGGATAATTTTTGGGCTACTTACGAAATAATGGGTGTAGCTTTAGTTGATCAATACATTTGGAAGTGGCTATACAGTAATCCTAACGCCACTCCCAAAGAACTAAATGTTGCAGTCAATAATATCGCAAAAGAAGTGTGGAATAAATATTATGCAGAAATATTTGGAATAAAAGACCAAACCATACTGGCTATTTATTCACATTCGATTGATTATCCACTTTATTTATCTGCTTATCCACTTGGTCATATTATTGAATTTCAATTAGATAACCACATAGATGAATTGATCAACTCAAATTCTAATAAAAATAGTAAAAATAATCCTGATAAAAATGCTATTTTTGCAAAAGAAGTTGAGAGATTTTGTAAAATTGGTAAAATTCTACCCAATTCTTGGATGAATAAAGCTGTTGGAAGTGATATCTCAATTAAACCCATGATTAATGCAACAAAGCAGGCATTAAATTATATTAAATAGTTTGGAAAGATTGATTAAGTTAGATTAAGTTAGACAAAATTAGATAAAGTAGATTTTGATAAATATATCATTAGTTAAAAAAAATATAAAACAGGCAAATGAAGTTTTTTAAAGATAAAAATGAAATACCAAATATACTTTTACTTTTTGGTAATGAAGATTTTTTGATAGATGAATGCTATGAAAATGTCATTTCATTATTAGTTACTGATGAAAGTGATACCTTTAATTTTGATGTTAGAAGTAGTGGAGATTTAGATATTGATGGACTCATTTCAATTGCAAACTCTTATCCAATGATGGGCGACAAAAGAGTGCTTGTAGTTAGAGATTTTAATAAATTATTTGATAAAACAGATAAAAAATCTAAAGAAACCTACGTTAAATTTGAAAAATATCTGAATAATCCTCAAAAATCTACCTATTTAATACTTTTGGGAGCTCCTACAAGCATAAATGGAATAAGTAGTCATAGCAAAACTTCAGAAAAATACAAAAAAATAGCAAAATCATTAAAATTTCCATTTGACTTCTTAATTAATAATGGTTTTTACAAAGAATTTGGCGAGTTGAATGTTAGTAATATGTTAAGTTGGACAAAGAATAAATTTGAAGATAATAATTTACAAATTAATAGTGAAGCACTGAATTATTTGATTGTACAGAATAATAATTCACTAAGAAGTTTGGATAATGAAATCAACAAAATTTGTATATATTTTCTGAATAATAAAGATAAAGTTATATCAATTGAAGATATTAATTATTTGTCTGGAAGCTCATCAGATTTTACTATTTTTGATTTGCAAAAAGCAATTGGAAATAAAAATTTGAGTAAATCGATTGAGATTTTAAATAAATTGCAACAAAATAGCAAACAAGGTGTATTTATAGTTAGTGTGTTGTCAAGATATTTTATAACTTTATTCAAGCTATCTGATGTAGATAATCCGTCTGATAAATTTAGCATTGCCCCCAAAATAGGTATTTCGCCTTACTTTTTTGATGATTACTTTAGTGCAATGAAAAAAATTGGTGAAGAGAAGATAGAGTTGGCACTCAAAATGTTAGCAGAAATAGATTATAAACTCAAATCTACAACAGATGACGAGACATTTATGATACAAAATTTGTTTATTAAAGTACTAAAATAATTTTGTATTAGTAATTTAAAATAAAATTTTATTATTTTTCATATTTTGTGTTTATTATTTGTATTTAATATTTTACTTAATTTTCTTTATAATTTAAAATTATGACTAACTCCGAAAGCACTAATAATAATTTGCAAGAAAAGTCTTCAGAGGTTTCACAAAAAACTGAAATTGTAGTGTTGAAACAAGAAATTGACGAGAGATTAATTAAAGATTTTTCTAATTTAAAGATAATGATATTAGATGATAATAAATTATTTAGGAAATATTTGTATAAATTATTAGAAATAAATTATAATATAA
>JBDNHS010000593.1:0-3214 GCA_041688685.1 Kapaibacterium sp. (SeqCode) | reverse complement strand
CAAATTCAATTAAATTTATTTCTGGCAAAATACTTCTTTTACACTGTTTGACAGTAGCAATAACTTTTGAATTGAGTCTATTTATATTTAATTTGATTTTAGCAGAATAATTAGCAGAATAATCTGTTTTCATTAAATATATTTTTTTTACACCTAATTCTATTGATTTTTCTATAGCAAATTCTAATCTATCTTTGTTATCCAAAATACCAAGAAACAATATAATTTCTTTATTTATTTCATTTAAAAAATAATAAATTTTCAAAACCTTTAAAGTATGTGATTTTTTATCAAATGATAATATCAAACATTCTACCGTCATACCTAATCCATCGGTAATCAATACTTTATTATTTACTTTAGTTCTCAATGCTTTTAAATGAATATGCTCTTCATCATCGATAATTATTAAAGGTAAATTATTAATTTGAGCTACATCTAAAATCTTATTTTCACTTAATTTTAGCAATAAATTTAAGTCTCTATTATAAATCTGTTCCATTGTTATTATTAAGTATTTTTACTTCTAAATTATATTTACTTCTTTTTCTAAAATCACGCCAAACACTTCATTTACTTTATTTATCACATAGTTTGATAGATTATTTATTTCCTCACCACTTGCATTTCCATAATTTACCATTACCAAAGAATGTTTTTCAGACACGCCAGTTTCGCCTATTCTAAGTCCTTTTAGTCCAGCAAACTCTATTAATCTTGCTGCAGAAAGTTTGTAATAATTAACACCATTTTTTGTTTCATTTAAGTACTTTTTATTTATCGGGTCAATTTCTAAAATTTGATTAGCCAAAACTTCATCAACTATTGGATTTTTAAAAAAACTACCTGCATTACCAATTTTCATTGGGTCTGGCAATTTTGAACTTCTTATTTTACAAATACAGTCAAATAAATTTTTTGCATTAATTTCCAAATTATTATTCATCAAATAATTATTCAATTCAGAATAAGATAAATTCGGAGAATCTATTAAATTAAGTTTGTAAGTTACCGAAATAATAATATATTTATCAATGTTTTGAGATTTTAATTGCTTAAATATTGAATCTCTATATCCGAATTTGCAACTTACATTATCTATAATTTCAATTTTGTTTGTTTGTTTATTATAAGCTTCAATTTCATAAACAAATTCATTTTGTTCAACTCCATAAGCACCAATATTTTGAATCGGAGCAGCACCAATATTACCTGGTATCAAAGCAAGATTTTCTAATCCATAATAATCATTAATCAGACAATATTCCACGAAATTATGCCAATTTTCCCCAGCATAAACTTTAATTAATACTATGCTTTTATCAGTTCCATTATTTTCTAATCCATTATCTTCTACAAGATTATCTTCTAACCTATCAATTCCTTTTAGATTTAGACTAATTACTGTTCCATCATAATCTTTCGTAAATAATACATTCGAACCACCACCCAAAATCAAATGCTTATCATTAAAATAGTTTTCGCTATATAGTTGGTAAAGATCTTCACGACTATTGATTGTAATATAACTATGACAAAAAACATTAACATTAAATGTGTTTAAGTTTTTTAAATTAAAATTAGATTTTATTTCCATATTTAATGATTGTGATTATTTATTTTATAATTCGTTTATAATTCGTTTTGATGTTTTAGAAAATAAATAATTGTTAATAAGATTTAATAAATAATTAAGTCTTATAAAAATTAATGAAGAATAAATAAGTCTATACAGCTAAAAGTAATTGTTAATTTTTATAAATTGTAAATATTAATTATAATTGTAGTAAAATTAACTACAAAGTTAAAAAATAAAATTTAGAATTGTAATATAAAAAGAATTTAAAGAGAGTTATATATGTGTGGTATTATTGGTTATATTGGACATCAAAAAGCTTCTAATGTATTGATAAATGGACTAAAAAGAATGGAATACAGAGGATATGACTCCGCTGGCGTTTCATTATTTGAAAACGAAAAATTAAACATTCTTAAGCACGTTGGTAAAGTCGAGTTTTTGGATAGAATGATACCTCACGAATTATTAAACGCTACAATTGGTATTGCACATACAAGATGGGCAACTCACGGTTTCCCAAATTACGAAAATGCTCACCCACACACAGACAATTCTGGTAATATTTCAATAGTCCATAATGGTATTATCGAAAATTATTCTTCAATCAAAAAGAAATTAACAAAAGAAGGTTATACTTTCTTATCTGAAACTGATACCGAAGTACTTGCAGTATTTATTGGTTCAATTTATGAAAAAGTACAAAATTTAGAAGAAGCTGTAAGACTTGCACTTAATGAAGTGGACGGGACTTTTGGGCTTGTTGTTTTATCATCTTACGAACCTGATAAAATAATAGCAGCCAGACACGGTAGCCCGATGGTACTTGGAATTGGAGATAATGAGTATATTGTCGCCTCAGATGCTGCCGCCATAATCCAATATACAAAACAAGTAATCTTCCTAAAAGATAATGAAATGGCAATTATAAGTCTTAATGGCTACACTACCAAAACTATTTTTAATGAAACCACTTCAACTACCATTCAAGCTCTTGATATTGAACTTGAACAAATAGAAAAAGGCGGCTTTGACCACTTTATGCAAAAAGAAATCTATGAGCAACCAGAAACTGTAAAAAATAGTTTTAGAGGTAGATTGCTTGTCGATAAAGGTAACGTAAAATTAGGTGGATTAAATGCTGTTGCTGATAAAATTCGTGACGCTAAACGAATTATCATTACTGCATGTGGGACTTCGTGGCACGCTGCTTTGGTTGGTGAATATATAATTGAACTATTAGCACAAATACCTGTTGAGGTCGAATATGCTTCTGAGTTTAGATATAGAAATCCAGTAATTAGAAAAGATGATGTTGTATTTGCAATTTCTCAAAGTGGAGAGACTGCCGATACACTCGCCGCTGTCAAAGAAGCAAAACAAAAAGGTGCATTAGTAGTTGGGATTGTAAATGTTGTCGGCTCATCTATTGCAAGAGAAACCGAAGCTGGGATTTATATCCACGCTGGGCCAGAAATCGGAGTTGCTTCCACAAAAGCATTTACCTCACAAATTGCGGTTTTGTCTCTGCTTGGTTTGTGGCTTGGAAGAATGAACAACCTTTCACAATTAGATGGAAAAAGAATTGCAAATGCAATGGTAGAAATCCCTAATAAAATTCAAAAAATATTAGAAAGT
>JBDNHS010000075.1:0-4877 GCA_041688685.1 Kapaibacterium sp. (SeqCode) | reverse complement strand
GCAGGTGAGCGATTTAAAGCAATGGGAAAGCAGTATGGTAGGGTTGTATCAGTTAACTGCAATTCCTTTTAATGTTTTGATTGATCCGCAAGGAAAAATAATTGCTGCAGATTTGAGAGGGAGTGATTTAGAAAAGAAATTAGAAGAAGTATTGAGGTAACTTAAAGTGACAACTTCTAATAAAGTAAAAGCTGAATTAGGATGTTTGACCACCAACCTTAACCAAAATTCTTATCCAATCGTTTAAAAAAAACCGCCTCAATTATTATATTGAGACGGTATCTTTTTATAAAAACGAAATAACAATTAATTTGTGTAACCCGGATTTTGCACCATTAGTGGGTTAGCTTGAATTTCAACGTTTGGTATTGGCAATAAAAATCTGAAGCTACCTGCAGAAAGTACAGTTGCATTAGGAACTGGTGCATCAGCTGCTAAACGAGTTACAGGTAAATTTCTTCTTTTTAAATCCCAAAAACGATGGCCTTCAAAAGGCAATTCTTTAAACCGCTCATCCATGATGGCTGTAATAGCTAAATCTTTTGTTGCCAAAACAACATTTACATATCCATTAATGCGAGCTGCACGAAGTGCATTTAAATCTACTGCAGCATTTACAAGATCATTGGCCTCAGCTCTAGCCTCCGCGCGTATCAAGAACATTTCTCCAGTTCTAAACACTTTTGCGTCTGCTACATTTTCTGTAGGGGATCCGTATGTAGTACCAGCATATTTAAAAACCAGTCTTGGATCGCGAGGGCTAACTAATCTAGTCTCGTTTATAAGATATGCGCTAAATCGAATATCAGTAGCTTGATCATAGCTATCCCATAATTTATTAGAAGGTTTCCAAGTAACTGTATTAATATTTGTAGCATTTGCAGATGTACCTCTAAAAAGAGAACCTATTCTACCACCAACACTTGCAGTACGGCTTAACTTAAAAGCAACTTCATTGTTATTGGCATCAGTCCAAATACCCGCAAAGCTGGCTCTTGGTGATAAAGGCAAAGCATTAATGTACTCAGTGCTAAATGAAACGGCATCTGCATACTCTTTTAAATATAAAGCTATCCTAGCTTGTAAACCGGAGGTTGCAATTCTATTTGTTCTATAAATATCAGAATTAGTAGCTGGTAATAATGTTTTTGCTTCAGCAAGGTCGGCCTTCAACTTCAAAAAATATGGACCAACATTTAATCTAGCAGCTGGCGCTAATGAAGGTGTTTCCATATAAGCCAATGCCAAATCAGATGAAACAGCACTATTACTATAATACCTGTATAATTCAAAATGGCAGAATGCTCTAAGATAAAGTGCTTCACCTCTTAATTTTAATTTTAAAGCAATTGCAGCAGGTGTTGTTGCTGGAGCATTTGGCAAAGCAATTAATACTCTGTTTACCCTATCAATAATTCTATAATATAGGTTAAATGCTGTAAAATTATCCCTTATACCAATGTCAGTGGAGCTATATTGCCATTCATGAGTTGTAGCGGCATTGTAAAATTCAGCGGTTTTAACTTCATCTGAAAATACGCTGTTTAATAAAATGCCCATTTCCACATTCATAGCGGCATAGGCTCCAATAATTCCTCCTTCATTATTGGCCACTGTTTTTAAGGCTATTTCACCTCCTATAAAATCTGTTTCTTTTATATCCACTACTTTATTACATGAAGATCCAATCGACAATAAAAAAGCAAGGATTATTAAATTATTTTTTTTCATTTTTTTATATTTTATCAAGTACTAAAAATTAATATCGATGCCTGCAACAATCATTCTTGGATTCGGATATTCATTCAAACTGATGTTGTTATTGTCTTCAGGGTCTAATCCTCTCCAAGGACTCCAAATAGCTAAGTTTTGTCCCTGAACATAAAAACGTCCTGACTTAATTAACCTTGTGCCACCACTAGTTTTTATTTCGGGAATTGCATAAGCTACTGTTAAGTTTCTAAATCTCATGAATTTTGCATCTTCTAAATCAGAAGAAGTAAAACTTCTATCAAAAGTGGAAGCCTGAAAGTACTTGTTATCGCCTGGTTTTTGCCACTGATTGTCAATCATCTCTCTTGAAGCCCTTACTGCAGTTACAAATCCGGCATTTCCACTAGTCATCCAGTTTCTTTGGTTGTTACTTCTTACTACATCAAATTGGTAAGAGAATAAGCCTGAAATTGAAAATGCTCTATAACGAATATCAAAAGTAAAGCCACCAACATGTAAAGGTTGAAAATTTCCGAATTTTGCGAATTGTCCTGCTTCTGCAAGTGTATTAACAACTGTACCAGTTGGAGATTCGAATCTTGGACGACCATTTGCAGGGTCTGCACCTAAATAATTATAATTATAATGTGATCCATAAGGAAGGCCTTTTCTGATTACAAAAGTTCCTAAGAAGTACTCATTTACTGCTCCCAAGTCTTCAATATTATTTTTATTATAAGCATGATTCCAACCAACCGTAAAATCAAAGTCTCTTTGTTTAACTACATCTACACTTGCAGCTAATTCAACTCCTTTATTCGTCATTGTACCTGCATTAATACTTAAAGTTCCAAAACCAGTTGTTCCTGAAAGTGGCTGGTTTACAAATAAATCAACTGTTCTATTTGCATAAACATCAATATTAAATCTAGCGCGATTTTGCCAAACAGCAAAGTCTATACCAATATTAAGCTTCTTGATAGTCTCAATTTTAAGATTGGGATTTCCTGGAGTAGTAGGCGCAATTCCTGGTATTGAAGAGCCTGCATAAGTAGTAACTCCAAATGCAGGAATTTGTGGGCTTAAGTAATTCGTTACATTGCCACCAACTATACCATAAGATCCTGTGGCAATACTTCCAATATTTGGAACAATACCGTAGCTCAATCTAAGTTTTAAATCAGTAAGGACTCTTTGCTTTTGCATAAACCCTTCCTTCATTGCATTCCATGAAAAGCCAGCAGACCAAGTACTAATTTCTTTATTTGCTTCATTGGCTATTCTGGAGGTTCCGTCTCTTCTTGCATTGGCTGTAACTGTATATTTTCCACCATAAGTATACCTACCAGTTGCAAAATAGGAACGTATTCCATAACCACTTTGAGCACTTGCAGCATTTTGAGGATAAGTTGTTTGACCAACTCCAACAGGTATAGGAGAAGCGCCTTGGCCTGTTTGTAAAAGTCTGGAATCTAAATTAAACAACGTAAATCCTATTGCTTTTTGCCATCCTCTCACAACTTCAAAATAAGCACCTGCTTCAATTTCATGCAAATTGCCTATTTTTTTATTAAAAATTGCACTAGTTGTATTTATTATATTTGAGGTAAGTCTATTTCCTTCTTGCGCTTGGCCATTCTGAAAAGTTTGTAATGACCCAATAAAAGATCCAGGATTTACATATCTTGTATTTGCATCACTAGCTACATCAATTCCAAATGTATTTCTAACAACAAGATTTGGTAAAATTTTATATGCAATGTTTAGGGCTGAATTGATTTTTATCTGATCAGTTCCTCTCGAAGAATTTTGAATACCTTCTAATAAATTACCAACTTGCTTTAATGCAAGAGAAGTGCTTGCTCCGAAAATTAACGAGCCATCTTGTCTATAAGGATTCTCATAAGTTTTAGCACGGAATGTCATTTGAAAAGGGTTTCTTGGACTGTTCCCAAGAACCTCACCTTCTGCGAATGTAGAAACGGAATAACCGATCGTACTATTTAATCCAATGGTTAATTTATCAGTTGAATGATCTAAATTCAACCTTAAATTATATCTTTTTAAACTGGAATTAAGATCAATACCTTGTTGATCAAAATAATTACCAGCTAAATAAAACCTAGTTCTATCTGTTCCGCCAGAAAGAGTTATCTCGTGTGTTTTTGATATCCCTTGACGGTAAAAAATATTTGCATAATCAGTATCAATACTTTTAAGGCTATCCAAAAAAGCCTGTTTTGTAGCAGCAGTAAATCCTGTTGGTATTACTGGATTTAATGGCGAATAAATCCAACCTGAATTATTATTAAACTTTTCTCTTTCTTCATAAGCCAACATCTCTCTAGTATTCATAAGATTCATTCTAGTGAAATCTGGACGCTGTGTAAATCCAAATTGAGAACGGTAGCTAAGATTTGTGCTACCTGCCTTTCCTTTTTTGGTAGTAATAACAATTACTCCAGTACCGCCGCGATCACCATATAATGCTGCTGCACCTGCATCTTTAAGTATAGTAATGGATTCAAAATCATTAGCGTTTATAGTTTGCATATCAAATGCTGGCAAAGGAACGCCATCTAGAACATACAAAGGTTGTGCACCAGCACCTGAAATAGATTGAGTACCTCTAATAGTAACTGAAGCACTTGTTCCAGGTTGACCAGAACCAGAGTTTACTAGCATACCTGGTACTCGACCTTGTAATGTTTGTTCAAAAGAACCAACAGGTACTGTTTCAATCGACTTGCTACCAACAATCGTAGCTGCTCCAGTAAATTGACTCTTCTTTTCCCTTGAATATCCAGTTACAATTACTTCGTCTAAGCTTTCAACCGCAGCTTTTAAAGTAACATCGATCAGATTTGACTTGTCAATTTTAACTTCTTTTTTTACAACATTTAATGCAGAAACAACCAATTCTTTAGCTGTTGCAGGAACTGAAAGACTATATCGTCCATCTTCTTTTGAAGTTGTACCAATAGATGTGCCTTTTACAATTACTGAGGCAGAAGAAATTGGATTCCCTTTTTCATCGGTTATTTTACCTGTAATGGTTCTGTTCTGTGCATTAAGTTGCAATGCAGTTAGTACCATGCACAAGAATATTGTGACTAGTTTTCTCATTTTAAGTTTTTTTTAATTTTTGGAAGGTAAAAGTAGTT
>JBDNHS010000592.1:0-2372 GCA_041688685.1 Kapaibacterium sp. (SeqCode) | reverse complement strand
ATAATATCCGAACATACCACCCAAGACACTTCCTATAGTACAGATTAATGCAGCTTTCAATGCTGTCTTGGGGCTTGCAACAGCTATAGCAACTAATAAAATATCTGGAGGCAAAGGAAAAAAAGAAGATTCTGCAAAAGAAATAATAAATAAGATTAATAACGCTTGTGGTTTTTGAGCAAAACCTTCCATCCAAAGTTTTGAATTTTGTAATAATTCTCTTAATTTTACTAACATATTATTTTGAAACCTCTTCCCAAACACCCATATTTAAGAATTTCTCTCTTTTGATTTTCAACAATTCATTACTTTCGATTTTAGATAAAGTATCAAGCTCTTCAATTAGAACATTTTTTAATATATCAAATTGTTTGTTATGGTCAATGTGAGCTCCACCAATTGGTTCAGCTACAATTCTATCAATTATACTGAATTTTTTTAGGTCTGGTGCAGTTAATTTTAGAGCTTCTGCTGCTTGTTCTTTGTAATCCCAACTTCTCCAAAGAATACTCGAACAAGATTCAGGAGCAATAACAGAATACCATGAATTTTCTAACATTAATATTCTATCACCAATTCCAATACCTATAGCACCTCCAGATGCACCTTCGCCAATTATAACAACTATAACTGGCACTTTTAGCCCAGACATGTATAGTAAATTATCTGCAATTGCCTCAGCTTGTCCTCTTTCTTCGGCTTCAATTCCAGGGAATGCACCAGGTGTGTCAACCAAAGTTATAATTGGACGACCAAATTTAGCAGCCATTTCAAATAAACGCTTTGCTTTTCTATATCCTTCTGGATTTGACATACCAAAATTTCTATATAAATTACTTTTGGTATCTCGTCCTTTTTGATGCCCAACAACCATTACAGGCTGTCCATCTAATTCTGCAAACCCGCCAATAATTGCTGGATCATCTTTAAATTTTCTATCTCCGTGCAATTCTATAAAATTATCGAAGATGTTACTTAAATAATCAGATGTAATAGGTCTTTCGGGATGTCTTGCTATTTGCACCCTATGCCATCTTGTCAAATTATTATAAATGTTAATTCTTAATTCTTCAGATTTTTGCTCTAATTTAGTAATTTCATCACTAAGATCCAGGGTCTGACCCAAAGTACGCATTTCATCGATTTTTTTCTCTAATTCGATTATAGGTTTTTCAAATTCTAATATAAATTTAGTTGCCATTATTTTTCACCAAATATTTAATTAATATTTCAATATCCAAAGAAATTGAATAATTCTTAATATAAAACAAATCTAATTTTTTTTTCAATTCTTTACTTAAGATATTGTTGTCTTCAAAATAAAAGACTTTAGTAAGTGTAATCAATCCTTTTTTGAAATTATTATCATATAAACTTTTATTTGAATTTATATCAATTTCTTCTACACCAACAATTGATTTAAGTCCTTTTAATACATTTATTAATTCTTTAAATTTTCCTTTATATTTAGACGAATTTAATAAAAATATTGGATAAAAGATAATAATTAATAATAAAGATAATGAAATATCAAAAAATCTTTTATAAAATTTATATCTAACTGGTAAAAAGTCCTTTAAATTTAAACTTAAATTATTTGTAATTTCATTAATTATTCGAGAATAAATCAAGTCTTCAAAATTATTAACAAAATGTATTTTATCTTTAAAATCAATTTGTTTGTATTTAATATTTTTTAGTAAATCTCTTTTATTCTCTTGATCAACTAAAATTAATTCATTGATTTTGTAATCATTTACTACTTTTGGTAAATAATCAAAATGCCCCAAATATTGTATATTGAATATTTCTGATTCAATAATATCTTTATCAACTGGTTTAGTATAAACACTTCCAATAATTTCACTTTTGTCAATTATAAAATTGTTTTCAAGGAAAGTTTTTATTGAATTTTCCTCTCCAGACAGTAGAATTCTTTTTTTATTTGGTTTAATATTTTTGGATAATAAATCTGACCAAATTAAGTCCATTAGCATAACAAAAGTTGATGAAAAAATAAGAGTTAATATTACTCCTCGTGAAAAGGCATAATCTTTAAAGAAATAAGTTAATGATGAAAGAATAAAAAAAGTAATCATTTGAGAGTAAATGATTTTCAAAAACGACTTTTTCCCTTCAAAATATTCACCAATACTAAATTTAGAAACAAAGTTAATCAAAGGAATAATCAAAAATACTTTTGGATATGCATAGTCTGGAAACCAAAAGAATTCGCCTTTCACTAATTTTGTAGATAAAATAAGTAACAAATTGACAATAATTATATCTTTTAATATATAAAAAAAATCGCTTTTGTATTTTATTATATTAGCAATTGAATATCTTAAATTAATACCTAATTTAAGAAAATT
>JBDNHS010000591.1:0-2976 GCA_041688685.1 Kapaibacterium sp. (SeqCode) | reverse complement strand
TTGGGAGTACATTTATCAAAAATTATAAAATTTATAATTAAGGATTATCCATCTATTAAAATGAATACAATAAATAATAAAGATGGAAAAATTATTGAATTAACAAATATAAAATTTGGTGGAAAAGTTATTTTAAAAAAATCTTTACAAAAAATAAATAATATAAATTTATATCAACAAAATATAAATTTAATAAATTTTAATATCAAAGAATTAAAAAATCTTTATATACTTAAAAAAAGTAATAATTTTATTGTACTAGAATATACATCCAGTATAATTAATGATTTATCAACATTATTACACCTGATACATTTAATAACATGTTGTGTAAAATTATTAGAAACATATCCTAGTTCTATTTATGAATGTATGTATCCTATAGATTATAATAAATATTATTACAAAAGCTTTGTAAATTTTTTATCATACATTAAAGAACACATTAATCATGATATGAGTTATAATAGGTTTTTGATTGATTTAATCAAGTATTATTATATTTATTCTTATTATGATTACTATTTTTATTATAACTCAAATTTAATTAAAACCGTTACAGAAAGAATTAAATATAAAAGTAATATATTCAATGAATTTTGCGAAAGTTTAAAATATTTATTTAAACTACCACCAGAAATGACAAATTATCCTCCCTTTTTTAATATTGAAGACGATATGGATAATTTAATTTATTATACACTAGAAATTCCTAATTATTTTAAATTTTATGATTTGATAAATGCAATAATACATGTATTCGATATTAAAATTAACGATCCAAATAATTTTGATTTAATTAAAATTATCCTGACCATTAAATGCGATAACCTAACTCAAATAATAAATGAATCTAAACAACAATCTATTAATAAAGAACAAGCAAATGACAATAATTCAAAAGATTTTAATATAGGAAAAAATTCTGATAATAATAAACATTCTGATAAAAGCAAAGATGACAATGTCTCTAAAATTGCAATTAACAATATTCCTAAAAATGAAAAAAATCTTGTTAATAATAATAATGCATTTATTGAATTAAATATTGAAAATTCAGAAAATTATGCTCTCGATACTGATTTTTTGTGATAATTTCTTATTTGACACAAAATTGATTAAAAATTGAAATATTAATATAATATTTAAGGTATTATATTAATATTTAAGATATTATATTAAATAACTATGAGCTATTCTACACCTCAAGAGTTGTTCATCGACTTGCTCAAATATAATGAAGATAACATGGAATTATTGGGTACTATGCAACTACATATTTCTAACATATACTATATTACAATTTTTGATTTAGCCAATACTCAAATAACAAAAATAATTTCTTATTTGGTTGATTATGAAAATCCCAATCCATTTGATAATTTTAAAAGTAATATTAGTTTAGACGAGGAACAAATATGTAAAATTGATTTGGTTAAAAGTTCTCTTCAACAGATAAGCAAAGATATAAATACAACACTAGAAATAGCAAATGAATCAAATGCAAAAGTTGTTTTAATTTTAGATATTGGATTTTTATTTGATTTAATTAAAATTTGTAATGAATCCGAATGCGAAAATCATTTATATGATTTTATTTTACATAAACTTAAAAATAAAGTAGACAAGTTATTTATTTTAGATTCAAATTCTATTTTAACAATTAAAAATAATCATTCGTCTGTATTGGATGAATTAAACATATATCTATGCAAAAACAATAAACCAATGTCTAAATTTTCTAATATAATAAATCATGAAGTAACCATTTATAAAAATCATGAGTCGTTATATTGGAATAAACTAGATTTAAATAAAAAAATAGAGTATATTAACCTTGAATCAGAAGATTTAGAAAAATCAGAAGATTTAGAAAAATCAGAAGATTTAGAAGATTTAGAAAATAAATTGAATAATACAAGACTCGTTGAAATTGATAATGAAGAATGTCTATTAACAACAATAAGTTTGTCAAAAATTTGTTTTTCAAATTTATTTGAAATGCATTCTTGTGTATTAAATCCGATTGACAAATTAAACACGCTATCTATTTTAGAATAAATTTATTTATTTTTTTAACATTATTATAAAAAAATAATATTTTCCAATATAAAAATTTCTTTTTTTTGGATTAAAGTATTCATTATATCCAAATAAATCCCATATCATTTATCAACATCATTACAATGCAAAAGACGCCATCCCTTACTAATATGATGTTTTTCATTTTTAATCCATTCCGAAAATTTTACACAAGTAATAGTTCCATTCCATCGCGAAAAATATAATTTATTGATTGATACAACATTTGTTGTTTGAAGTTCTTTTGTACAATGATAACACGGAGCAGATTCACATAAATTACCACTTTTATTTACACGAATTACTACCAAATCCATTTTTTGTTTTTTGCATTTGCGAACACGAATTAATCCATCTAATTTTTTTAATACATTCATTTCTGCATGAGTTGATAATTTCTTATTGCCAAAACGCATTCTTTCTGAATTTTCACCAATAGCTAATTTACCAAAAGCCCAACTGGTAAATTTATTTTCTATTCCCAAATCAGGAACGAATGATGCAATATGACACGATGACTTATATTCACAAGTTCCAATTCTCTTATTTATCATCATATTAATAAATGGTGAATTCTTATCAAATTCACTAACACTACCACCCACATAATACTCATAATCATTCGTAATTTTAGATTGCTTGATTTTATTATATTTGGGCTTATTGTAATTACTTTGATAATCTCTTTTTAGATATAGGGTATCCGAATAATAAATTACACTGACTGAATTATTTTTATCAGCCATCTGCTGTAATCCATTAGAACTATCTATAGAATTTATTGATTTAGTTGATTCAATGGATTCGCTAGATAATTCAATTGAACTGGACATGCTACTTGAATCACTTGAATCACTTGAATCACTTGAATCACTTGAATCACTTGAATCACTT
>JBDNHS010000590.1:0-4142 GCA_041688685.1 Kapaibacterium sp. (SeqCode) | reverse complement strand
TTTTAATTTTTAAAAGTAATTCATAGTCATTCCAAGAATTAAGTGCCCACTCAAGACTTTCTTGACTTAAAGATAATTCTGAAGCATAGTTTTCTATTTTATCAGAAAGCATTTTCAGTCTCGTTAGTCTTTCATAACGAGTATCCATAGAAAAACTATTGTTATTAATTATGTAACTATATCTGTATGCGTTTAAATCCATAAAATATTTTTACTTTGATTATTTGTAATTTGTAAAATTAAATTTCGATTTTGATAATTTTTATTTGTAATTTAATAAATAATTTAATAAATAACAAGATAAACTTGTGAAATAACAAAATTAACTTACAAAATAATAAAATATTTAATAATCATTAAACTGATAAATTAGGAGTAACAAAGATTACTTCTTCTTTATTTACTCTAACGGCTCCTGATTTAGCACCTTTTGGTTTTACAACATTTTTTTTGAATGTATATAATACAGGAACATACTTTGAATTCCTACCTTTTGAATAATATGCGCAAATTTCTGCTGCTTGTTCAATTATTTCTTTTGGTGGGAATGTTTTATTATTGTTTTTTATTATACAATGACTACCACCCAAATCCTTAGAGTGGAGCCAAATATCATTTGGTTTTGCAAATTTTGTTGTTAATTCATCATTGTTATCTGAATCCTTGCCGACAAATAAAACAAATCCATTTTTTAGTTCAAATTTCTTGAACTTTAATCCTAACATTTGACTGGGATTTAATCTTTTGTTAAGCTGATTATTATCAATTTTTAAATCTTTTAAATTTATCAAATCATAATTAATAATATCTTCCTCAAATACTTTTAACTCTTTATTATTATTGATAGTTGATAATCTTAGTTGTAAAACTTTTATTAACTCAATTTTTTTCTCAAGTACTGGAATATCTAGTACTTTTCTTTCATATTCTTTTTTAGTTTTATTTGATTTTTTGTAATACTTTTGAGCATTATCAATTAAATTGATTTTTCCGTCTAACTCAATTTCAACCTCTTCGTTCTCGTAATTTACAACTTTTATAGAGTTTCCAGATTTTATTTTATTATTTGGTAAACTAATCAATAAATCTGCAAAATATTTATATTTATAAGCTAAGTTGTTGAGGTCAATACCATTCCAGAAATTATCTATCAACTTTTGATTTTTATGTAATATTCTTTCTAAGGGTTTTTCATATAATGCAATTTTCTCTTTAATATCTATATATTTAATAAACTTATAGAAACCATTTGATATAATTAAATTCAAATTTTCTGAAGTATAAACTTCTTTTAAATTATATTTTTTAATAATAACATTATTATCAGCAATCAATAAATTTGGCAAAGCAATATAACTATCTTCTTTTTCGAATAACGTCCAAAGAGTACAATTCTCTAATTTTTCCAAATATTCTAAATAATAGTTATAAAAAGTATTAAAGGTATTATTATCAATTATATTAGCAACAGATTTATCAACAGGTTCGGTAATTACATTACCTAATTCTTTATAGTTTACATCAAAAAAGTTTGTAAAGCAATCAAAGATAACTTCATTATAAAAAAGATACTTAAGTCTTTTATTCTGAAACTCAGATTTAAAACATAATTTGTCAATTACTTCTCTTTTTGTATAAGCAAGTTTATTAGTTATTAAGAGTTTATTATCTAAATCAGTTAAATTCAGCAGTGATTTAAAGTTATCATTTAATTGATATCTTTCGAGAAAGGACTTTAATATCTCATAATTATGGCTCACAAGCAAAACATCTGACTTCCCATAACCAAACAAAATAATCACTAATTTATAACTTATGAATTCCAAAACTATAACTCTATCATTATTTAATTGAAAAACATTTTGCAATATATCTGTATTTAACTCTTTGAAAAACATAGTATGTAAAGTCTGTGAGTTGTTATTATCTCGCATAAATAATGCTGTTTCATTTCTCGCTATTTTAAATTCAATTTGATTAACTTCCAAATCATCTGTAAATACAAATAGCAAAGAATTTGTATCTACTTGATTGCAAGATACAAATTCCATTCCCTCTAACTTCTTAAAATCATTTGCTAAATGATATACAATTAATGAATTTATTAACATAAAAAATTATAGATTAAACTTTATTACAACTCTTCTATCTAACTTTTTACCCTCTTCGGTATTTGGATTAGAGTAAGGAATACTATTAGAATATGTTAGGTATTTTATATTTTTTTGTGGGATTCCATTATCAGTCAAGTATTCAATTACACTTTTTACACGTAATTCAGACCTAACAGAATTTTCCATTTTTGTGCCAGTATCATCTGAGTGTCCTTCCAAATTAATCACATATCTTGATTTGAAATCATCATCTTTTTCGCCTACATAGGATATAATCAAATCTAAATATTCTTGGATTTTGGGAGTAATTAAATAGTCATCTGGCTTTTCATACCAAAAAATTTGTTGCTCACCAGGGATAATTTTTACTAAACCATCGTTTGAATTTTTGCTACTCGAGCAAGAACTTAATATCAAAACTGAAAATATGATTAATAGAAAATTCATTTTATGTTGTAATTTCATAATAAACTCATTTTGTAATTGGAATTAAAAAGATGTTATAATTATTAAATAAATTAACTTTTATAAAAAAAAAAGACTATCTACATTAATTAACGAGATAGTCTTAAAAAAATTAAATCTAATTATCAATAAAAGCTCAACAAGATATTAACAAAAGATTAAATGATAAAAATACTAAAGAAAGATTATTTCTTTTGACTTTCCATAATTGTCATTGCAGTTGCAATCAAACCAGAAACATCAGATAAGTTTGCAGGTATGATCACAGAATTATTAGTTTTTGCTAATTTACCAAATTCAGTGATGTATTGTTCTGCAACGCGAAGTTTAACGGCTTCCATACCACCTTGATCACTAATAGCATTAGCAATTTCTCTAATACCTTTGGCTGTTGCGAAGGCAATACTTTCTATTTCTTCTGCTTTACCACTTGCCTCATTAATTCTTTTCATTTTTTCACCTTCAGAAAAGGCAATCATCTCTTGTCTTATACCATCAGCTCTATTGATTTTTGCTTGCTTTTCACCTTCAGACTCAGCAATAACAGCTCTTTTTTCTCTTTCTGCTCTCATTTGTTTCCCCATTGCATCTTTTATGCTTTGTGGAGGAATAATGTTTTTGACTTCGTATCTGGTTGCTTTTACGCCCCAAGGCTCAGAAGCCTTATCTACTGCGTCAATAATAGAAGTATTTATTGCTTCTCTTTCTTCAAATGATTTATCTAATTCAAGTTTACCAATTACTGATCTCATTGTTGTTTGAGCTAATTGAGTTGCAGCAAATTGAAAATTATTAATACCATAAGATGCTTTCATTGGGTCATTTACTTGAATATATAAAATCCCATCGACTTCAACAGCTATATTATCTCTTGTTATACAAATTTGAGATGGTACATCTAAGGCTTGTTCTTTTAATGAGTGCTTATAAGCTACTTCATCAACGAAAGGAACCAAAGTATGAAAACCTGCTTCTAATGTTTTTGAATACTTACCCAACCTCTGAACAATAAATGCAGCTCTTTGAGGTACAATTTTGATAGACTTCATCAATACTATCACAATAAACAATATCAAACCTATTAATACATATTCCACGATACACCTTTATAATTTATTAAATAAAACAATTTATTTTATTGAAATTAAAGAACTAAAATTAATTTAAATTAAATTCTCTTTACTGTTAAAGTTAAATTGTCTTTTGAAATAATCTCGACAATTTCGCCTTCATTAATATCTTCATCTGCAGTTGCATTCCAATTTGTTCCGTGTAATTCAACTTTACCTTTAAAATTCGGTGAAATAAAACTGATTACTTTCACTTTTTTAATTAAAATGTAGAATTAAGTATAGCTAAAATATAATCTCCAAACTTTGCAATTTTGGCATTACCAAAACCTTTAATATTGTAAAACTGACTAATATCATTAGGCATATATTTTGTAACAGCAATTAGGTCATTATTTGTTAAAATTAAATAGGGTGGCAAATTTGATTCATTAGACTTATCTTGCCTCCATATTTTTAAATTATTTAATATTTTTATTTCCAATTTATTTAA
>JBDNHS010000589.1:0-2241 GCA_041688685.1 Kapaibacterium sp. (SeqCode) | reverse complement strand
TTTATCTGTAGAATATTATGATATGATAGGCAAGTTGCTAAATGAAAGCGATATAAACACAGGCATTCCACATATCAAATACACCAAATACAAAGATGGCGGCTTCAGAGCACAAAAAATAGTAATAAGTGAGTAATATAAATTTTAACTAATATTACTTATAATAGAAGCGGTAAAGTATATTTCTCAAATAATAATGGACTAACTTGGAGTGAAAAAATAAATTTAAAAAATATTTTCACAAATGCTGAAAACCAAACATCTGAAAAGATGCACACAGAAACATTTTCACAAATTGTTATTTCAATATTTGATATTTTTGGTAATTTTATTAAAAATGTTGATAAATTAAATGGTCAAAAGATATTGTCTAAAGATAACTTAAATGAACTAAAACCAGGTTCATACTTTATTCTAACTATTGATGGAATCAACAAGTCTACAACAAAAATTATTGTAGAATAATTTTTTAATATACAGTGTATTTACAAAATACACTGTATTAATTTATCTTATTTAAGGATTATTATGTTTAAAATATTTTTAATGATTTGTTTGTATCTTTTAAATTTTCAAGATTGTTTAATATCTCAATGTTTAAGTAACTGGGAAAATAACAACTTGTCACTAATTGGTACATCTTTTAATTCTGCTGCAACTAATAATGACAACATTAGTTTTGTAGTTGGTAATAATGGTATTATAATAAAATCATCTGATGAATTTAAAAATATTATATATACTAAAGTAAATAATGAGTTTAAAAATACTGCTTTAAATGATATTAAATTTTTAAATAACCAAGTTGGAATAATTGTAGGAGATTGCGGTCTTATATTAAAATCAGAAAATAAAGGTAATTCTTGGTTCAAAATAAATACAAATATTACTGAAAATATTTTAAGTGTTGACTTTGAAAATAATTTTCTGATAATAGTTGGGCAAGATGGTATTATATATTATTCAAATGACTTAGGTGATAATTGGACTAAAGCTTCTAATCCTGACAAATTTGATTTAAGAAAAGTAAAAATTCTTGATGAAACTAATATTATTGCCGTAGGAGACAAAGGTTTAGTTTATAGGTCACAGAATATGGGAAAAGATTGGACAAAAAGATTTAAAGCTACAGATGAAAGAATATTATTAGATATTGATGTGTTTAATGATAAAATTGTAGCTTGTGGTAATTTAGGAAATATTATAGTTTCTTATGATAAGGGTACAAAATGGGAATTGTTAAATAAAGACCAAGAGCCTCTTGATTGGTTTGGTGACAGAGCAACTATACAAGGCATAAAATTTTTAGATGAAAATAATTTAATTGCTTGGGGTAATTTTGATGGTATATATTACTCTACTAATAGTGGTTCGGATTGGAATATTTATGACAATTCTGATACACTTAGAATGGTAGATTTAAAGAAAATAATTAAACAAGGGAATAAATTATTTGGATTTGGCAGTACACCAAAATTAAAATCCTCTACAATTGTTTCTTCAAATGATAATGGGAAAAATTGGGAATTTTTAGTTATCGAAAGTAACGTTGGAGACTTAGAGAGGTCTACTTTAAATACAATAACTGAAAACTTTAATTGTATTGATGTGAATGAATCTGGTATTACTGTGATAGGTAGCAGTTTGGGTAATATTTATTATAAAGATGCTTTTGATGATAAATCTAAAATAATAAATTTATTAAATATTAATTCCTCTATAAGAGATATTGCCATAATAAATAATAGTAACGTTTTAGCTTTATCTTCTGACTCTGGCAAATGTTATATGGGTTCAGTATTTGGATCAAAAATTGAAGAAATTAAACCATTAGGATACACATCTAAGTACTTTCGTAATGAACAGGTTCTTTATAATTTTCCAAATACTTTTTTAAGTATGAGTTATTATCCATTGGAATTAGACTTTCCAGAAAGTATTCTGTTAACTTCATCAAATAATGGTGCAGATTGGACTAAGTTAGATTTAAAAATAAATGGTTCTTATTATATTAAAAATATTATTAAATATGGTGAAAGGAACATTGTCCATTTAATATTAATCAATGACCCTTTATTTTCGTCTAATGAATCTAAATTATTTGAAATTTTAAGTACTCAAACTACAAATGAAATTGAATGGAAATTGGAAAATGATGATAATAAATTTATTAATAACATATATTTTACAAACAAAAACATTGGTTTTATATTAGTAAAAAAGTTAGATAATTATAAATTA
>JBDNHS010000588.1:0-2339 GCA_041688685.1 Kapaibacterium sp. (SeqCode) | reverse complement strand
TAAAGTTTTGGACAAAATTACTTTAAATTGGGATAATATTTTTGAAACTACATTTGGAAAAAAGTATGATAAATCAGAAGCCAAACTATTAATTTACAAAGATAATACTTTTTTGAAAGAAATTATTAACTTGAATGATACTGCTGTCTTTGTAGATAATACAATTAATGCTTTTCAAACTTATTTATACAGTGTGTATTTAATTAGAAATAATGATACTTCTATAATTAGAAATCTTAATGTTACGCCAGGCGGCTCAAAAGATTTACCTTTTGCTAAATTTGATGAATTTAGTTATAATTCTGATGTAAATAGTGCTGAAATAACTTTACTAATACCAGCTAAAAAATTAGATGGTATTACCCCTATTTTTGAACCAAAAGTAGTTAACATTTACCTAAATAATGATACCACAAAGATATTTGCAAATAGTAATCTTAATATAAACGACACTAATAAATTGAAAACTATCAATTTGCCATTTGATAATAGCCAAGTTCCAGACAACTTTTATCATATTTCAAACAAATTAATTTCAGAAAATCCAAATTACCCCAATATTTCTTTATTGGAAAGTAAATTGAGCCAACCGATTTTTAGATATTTAGGTCAACCATATCAAAATACTTACAAATTTGATGATAAAGATGGTAAAACTGACCCTCCGAGATTTAATTCCAAAAATTGGGGGCTTAATGAATTTGCTTATAGTCCACCATATTCAATTTCAAATAACTTTTCTAATAATGGAACTGAATATTCAAGTAATCAAAGAGATACTCTTTTTATAGTTCCCTATTTTATTAAAGAAAAATCAATAAACAAAATATTTCTTAACTTTTACCATATTGCATTAACTGAATTTGGTGATAATTGTAATGTTGAATATTCATTTGATAATGGTGATAAATGGAAAAGTTTGGCGACATATAACAAACGTTCTTTTGGGCTTTGGGAAGACAATGAACTTACTTTTGCAGATTGGAAAAGAGAAAACTTAGAAATCAACTTAGAAAATAATGACAAGGATTTAAGAGTTGTATATGTTCGATTTACATTTGCCTCTAATCCATTTGGTCAAAACAAAGGTTGGTTTATTGATGATATTAATTTTGATTTGACAAGTAACAAAAATTTTGATGATTCCGAAATCGTGTTATTTCCAAATCCAACTACTGAAAAAATATTCATTAACTCAGATTTAAACAATTCAGTAAATGATATAAAAGTAATAACTACATTAGGGATTGATGTTACGAATGAAATTGAAATAAAATTTTATAATAATAAAACTGAATTAAACTTGGAAAAATTGATTTCTGGGAATTATATTTTATTAATTAAAAATAATCAACCAAAATTAATTTCTAAAATAAAATAAGTACAAATGTCTCTAAATAACAAGAAATAACTAAAAATTAATAACATTTTTTTTGAAATGTTTATTTTTAAATTTTAGTTTTATATTTTTGATTTTATTTAATTACAAATTCTAAAAATATTAAAATTTAATGCTAAAAGTTGAGTCCAAAATTACAAATAGAGTTAAAGTTACAGTAACACCTCAATTTTTACCAAATGATATAGCACCAGCTGGTTATGAGTATTACTTTTCTTACACAATCGAAATAGAAAACAATAGTGATAATTGGTTAAAATTAGTTTCAAGACATTGGGTTATCATTAATTCTGACGGACATAAAGAAGAAATTACTGGAGAAGGTGTGGTAGGTCTGAAGCCAGAATTAGAGCCTATAAATGGATACTTTAGATATACAAGCTTTTGTCCTTTAGATACTAATTGGGGTACTATGGAAGGGTCTTATACTATGGTAGACAAAGATGGTATTTCACACGAAATAGAAATACCAAGATTCTATTTAGTTGCAGAAACTAATATTTTATAGTATCAATATAATATCTTTTCAAATATTATATTAATAGATGGTGCAAAAAATAAAGATTATAAATATTTTTAAATTAAAATAAGTTTGAGGAATTATGAAGTTATTCGTAGATACAGCTAATATTAATGAAATTAGGCAAACCGCTGCAATGGGTCTTGTAAAAGGAGTTACTACAAATCCTTCATTATTAGCAAAAGAAGATCCTAATACTGACATTAAAAAATTATTATTAGAGATTTATAGTTTATTACCTGGACATTTATCAGTTGAAGTAAATTCTTTAAAAACAGATGAGATGTTAAAAGAAGCAGACGAAATATTAAGTTGGTTTCCACAAGCAACTATAAAAATACCATTCTGTACAGATGGATTGCAAGCCACTTATGAATTATCTAAACGAAACATACCAACTAATGTTACGTTGTTATTTAG
>JBDNHS010000587.1:0-3991 GCA_041688685.1 Kapaibacterium sp. (SeqCode) | reverse complement strand
GTTAAAAGCTGGTGAAGCAACGATGTCTCCACCTGTTGGACCTGCATTCGGTCAGAGAGGTTTGAATGGTATGGAATTCGTAAAACAATTCAATGCCAAAACAGCAAAAGATCAGGGTATGATTGTTCCAGCATTGGTTACTTTCTTTTCAGATAAAACTTTTACGTTTGTAATAAAGTCTCCTCCTGCACCTGTATTAATAAAGAAATTAGTAGGTTTAAAAAGTGCTTCTCCAGAACCAAACAAGAAAAAAGTTGGTTCTATTAATATGTCTCAACTACAAGAAATCGCCAAAATTAAAATGGTTGACTTGAATTGTGATACAGAAGATGCTGCTTTAAGTATGTTAAAAGGTACAGCACGCAGTATGGGTGTAACTGTTGTAGATTAATATTATAAGTTTATAAGATTTATAACTTTGAATGTTGGTCAAAAAAATAATAATTAATGTAAATTAAATTCTGTTGAATTTCAAAAAATAAGAAACAATGAAAAAACACGGAAAAAGATATAACGCAATCGTTAAATCGTTTGATATAAATACTTCTTTTAATCTTGATGAAGCTATCAATTTAGTTAAGAAAAATGCAACTGCTAAATTTGATGAGTCTTTGGAAATATCTATGAAATTAGGTGTTGACCCGAGAAAAGCTGATCAAATGGTTCGTGGTACAGTATCATTACCTCACGGAACTGGTAAAACAGTTAGAGTATTAGTATTCTGTAAAACTCCAAAAGATAAAGAAGCTTTAGAAGCTGGTGCTGATTATGCAGGTTTAGAAGAATACGTAGATAAAATCAAAGCTGGTTGGGCTGATATAGACGTAATTGTAGCCACGCCTGATGTAATGGGTGAAGTTGGTAAATTAGGTAGAGTATTAGGACCAAGAGGTTTGATGCCAAATCCTAAATTAGGTACAGTTACATTTGATGTAGCAAAAGCAGTTCAAGAGCTAAAAGCAGGTAAAATTGAGTTTAGAGTTGATAAAGCTGGTAATATTGCCGCAGCTGTGGGTAAATGTTCTTTCGATAATGATAAGTTAAAAGAAAATGTTGAAACTTTCTATAACTCAATTATCAAAGCAAAACCACAAACTTCAAAAGGTAAATATTTAAGAAGTCTTCATATAACTTCTTCTATGGGTGCCAGTGTAATTGTAAATGATTCTAGTATTAAAAGTCTTTAACTTTTAATACAAATAAAAATGAAGTTTAAGGTTATAATTAATTTAATATTAGTTATGAGTAAATTTCAAATAATTAATAAATTTGACTATTACGCACTACACATTTAGGGCTTCTAACAAGTATTATATTTGTTCCTATTATTGTGTGGATTAATATTTAATGGAAGACTAATGAGTGCTCAAGAAAAAAAACAAGTAGTTATTGATGCTTTGGCTGAGAAAATCAGTAAAGCAAATGGCGTTTATTTAGTCGGATTCGAGAAAATGTCAGTTGCAGAAACTATTGATTTTCGTAGAAAATTAAAAGCGAAAAACATAGAATATGTAGTTGCCAAAAATACTTTAATTAGACGTGCTTTTGATCAAGTTGGTGGTGAACAAACTATTATACCTAAACAAGACTATTTTGGTCAATCAGGTTTAATATTTGGTTACGACGATGCTGTTGCTCCTGCAAAAATTATCAAAGAATCTTTTGATAAATTAGAAAGACCAGTATTAAAAGCAGCATTAATTGAAAATCAGTATTTTAATGGTTCACAAATTAAGGAAGTAGCTGCATTACCTTCTAGAGCAGAATTAGTTGCTGCTATTTTGGGTAGTTTAAATGCTCCAATTAGTGGAATCGTAGGTGCTATTAATGCTACAATAAGAGATTTGGTTAGTGTTATCGATGAAGCTACTAAAAAAAATAATACCGCTTAATTTTATAAGGTTATAAATTATAACCCATTATTAAGCAATCAAATGTGATAAAAAAAAATATTAAAATATCACTTTATTTAAAAAATTAAAAATTTATATTTCGGAGAATAAAATGTCTAATATCGTAGAACAATTAGTAGAAAGTATATCTAATCTTACTTTAGTACAAGCCGCAGAATTAAAAACTGCATTAGAAGAAAAATTTGGAGTTTCAGCTGCAGCGCCTGTGATGATGTCTGCTGGACCTGCTGCTGGAGCTGCTCCAGTTGTAGAAGAAAAAACTGAATTTGATGTTGAGTTAACTGAAGCTGGTGCTCAAAAATTAAACGTAATTAAAGTAGTTAGAGAAATAACTGGTTTAGGCTTAAAAGAAGCTAAAGACTTAGTTGAAGCTGCTCCTAAAGTTGTCAAAGAAGCTGTATCTAAAGCTGACGCTGATGGCTTGAAGAAAAAATTAGAAGAAGCTGGTGCTAAAGTTACTTTAAAATAATTATTATTTTATTTGGGTTGTCTTTTTTAATATTTATTAAAGACAACCTAAATTTATTTTAACTATTTTACTTTTGTTACCAAAGGTCTTAATTAATTAAATTATTCTTTAACTTTAACAAAAATATTGGACAAAATTATTGATAATTATTCAAAACTTTCGTTTGTTAGAATTTTTAAATAAGTGTTGATTAGTAAATATGCTTTTCAGTATTTATTTAAAAATTCTTTTTTTGTATAAAATTACAATTTACTAATGTAAATTATAAAAAATTATTACTATTTATAAGTAATAAACCCAAATAGGCAAAATATTTTATTATTATTTAAATGAGGTTTTCCGTGAGTGAAATAGATTTTTTAGATGACTCTTTTGTAGACGGAAATGCACAACCAAGTGACCTTAGTTATTTAACAACAAAAACTAAGAGAAAACTAAAAATATTAGAAAGTTCAAAATCTATATTTAGACTTCGTAAAAGAGTAAATTTCGGTAATACTAATATTGATATAGATTATCCAGATTTATTAAACATACAATTAGATTCTTATTCTGGTTTTTTACAAGAAGAATTACCAGCTTCTAAAAGATTAGATTATGGACTTCAAGGTGCTTTCAAAATTAATTTTCCAATTGAAGATTCTTCTGAGATTTTTCAATTAGAATTTGTTGAATATAATATTGAAAAGCCAAAATATTCAGAAGAAGAATGTAGAGAAAGAGAATTAACTTTTTCAAAACCTTTAAAAGCTAAATTAAGATTATCTAGTAAAGCGGATAAAAACTCTGAAGATTATATTGAAGCTGTAGAACAAGAAGTTTATTTAGGTAATATTCCTTCTATGACTCCTCGTGGTACATTTATTATAAATGGTGCAGAAAGAGTAATAGTTTCTCAAATTCATAGGTCTCCAGGTGTATTTTTTGATGATACAATGCACCCAAATGGTACCAGAATTTATTCTGCAAGAATTATTCCATTTAGAGGTTCTTGGATAGAGTTTATTACAGATATCCATGAAGTAATGTATGCTTATATTGATAGAAAGAAAAAGTTCCCTGTAACTACATTATTAAGAGCTTTAGGATTTTCTTCAGATGAACAAATATTAAATTTATTTGAATTATCTAAAGAATATTTACCAGAAGAGTTAACAGAAAATCTTATCGGAAAAAGAATTGCTTCTGATATTATAGATATGGAAACTGGTGAAATCATTGCCACAAGAGATAATGTAATTGATGAAGATTTATATAAAAGATTAAAAGAAACAGAAATAAGTAGTTTTAAACTTTATAACTATTCTGAGGCTGCAGATGAGCCTTTGATTGCAAGAACTATTACTAAAGATACTTCTAGAAATAGAAAAGAAGCTTTAGAAGTAATATATAGACAATTAAGATCTTCTGAACCACCTGATGAAGAAACTGCGGCAAGCTTATTAGAGAAATTATTCTTTAATGACAAAAGATATGACCTTGGTGAAGTTGGTAGATTTAGAATTAATGATAAATTAAAATTAAACATTGATAATGAAATAACTACTCTTACGATTGAAGATATAGTATCAATTATCAAACACTTAATCAAACTTCATGACCTAAAATT
>JBDNHS010000586.1:0-4357 GCA_041688685.1 Kapaibacterium sp. (SeqCode) | reverse complement strand
AAGCAATGCAAAAGAAGAATTGCTGAAGATTCAATTTATAGTGTTAAAAAACTTGTGAATTTAATAAAAGAAACTGCAAGTAATAACGAAGATTTAATGCAATATTTTACAGAAATGAAAGTTCACACTATTATTAATAATAAAGTAAATACATATAAAACTAATCATAGTCACAGTTTTAAATACGATTATTATAAAATAAATAATATCTCTAAATGGTTACGAATCTATGCTGTAACTACAAATAAAAAAGACTTAATTATTACTGGTGGTTATTTAAAACCTTCTAAAAAAATCCAAGAGACATACGTAGGAAGTAATGAACTTTATAAAATTCAGTTAACTTATGAATAAATAAATAATTATGAGGTAAATAATGATAATTCCTAAAATAAACATTCTTGATTATATTTATGAAAACCAAGATTGGCTGGAAGAAGCATTTATGGTATCTTACGATTTATTGACATTTATGGACGAAGAGAATTATACGTTACAAGATATTTCCATTAAAACTGGACTTAACATTGAAGTTCTTGATAGTATTATTAATCAAGCATCAAGAATTGATAAAGAAATTTTACAAAAAATTGAAAGTGCTCATGGTACCAAAATATTTTTATTTGATGAAGATTTAGTTGATGAAAACTTCGAATACAATTTGGATAAAAATCTAATTGAACTTCCAAATATAAGCATTGGAATTCCAGAAAAATATATTAAAAATAATAAAAATAATTCCCAACTAAGATTTCCAAAAATTAACTTCAGCAATCATCCCATATCTTTTAATGAACGTCAAGTTATTCGTCCTGTGAACTTGGCAATTTAATTTTTATTAATTTTATAAAAAATGGAAAATATCATATCTAACGATTTAGACCCGATTTTATATAAAGTTGATTCTATATTGTGCGAAAATTTTGAGTTTAAAAAAGAAATTTATAGTAAAGATTTAGTTTCAGAAGCTAATATATTTATTAATTTTGGTATTAATTTCGAGAAACAACTGGTTTTTCCCAAAATTAGATTTGAATATAGAATAAGAGGTAACGATGAGTTATATTTTACTTTTAGTTTCAAAACAGAAATGTATTTTGATATTAACAATTGGCAAAAAGTATATCATGATGATTGTCTAACATTAGAAATTGACTTTATTAAGTCAATTTTTGCAAATATAATTGAGATTATGCGTGGGTATTTAATTGCTAAAATGGAAGACGAAGATTTTAAATTATACTTACCTCCAATAGATTTAGATAATTTAATTACTCGAGATTTTACAGTTAAGCAGGGTAATTAAATTTCGTTGATTTCAAACAAAAATAAAAATAAATTTTCACTTAAATAGGAGCTAAAAATGGTATTTGACTTAGACATGATTAAAAAAGTCTATTCTGATATAGGCAACAAAATTGATGCTGCTAGAGCAGTACTAAATAAACCAATGACTTTAACTGAGAAAATCCTTTATTCTCACTTATTCGATAGTAATAAAATTGAAAATTTTGGTCGTGGAAAAGATTACGTAGATTTTGCTCCAGACAGAGTAGCAATGCAAGATGCAACTGCTCAAATGGCACTTTTGCAATTTATGCAATGTGGCCGTAAGCAAGCAGCCGTTCCATCAACAGTTCACTGTGATCACTTAATCCAAGCAAAAGATGGTGCTGTTGTAGATTTAAAGAATGCAATTTCAACAAGCAAAGAAGTATTTGATTTCTTAGGTTCGGTTTCAGATAAATTTGGTATCGGTTTCTGGAAACCAGGGGCTGGGATTATTCACCAAGTTGTTTTAGAAAATTATGCTTTCCCCGGCGGTATGATGGTCGGTACTGATTCTCACACTGTTAATGCTGGTGGATTAGGTATGATTGCCATTGGTGTTGGTGGTGCTGATGCTGTTGATGTTATGGTAGGTATGCCTTGGGAACTAAAATTCCCTAAACTAATCGGTGTAAAATTAACTGGTAAGTTGAGTGGATGGACTTCTGCAAAAGACGTAATCCTAAAAGTTGCTGGTATTTTGACTGTAAAAGGCGGTACTGGTGCTGTGGTAGAGTATTTCGGTGATGGTGCTGATTCTATTTCTTGTACTGGTAAAGGTACTATCTGTAATATGGGTGCCGAAATTGGTGCTACTACTTCAATCTTTGGATTTGATGAAAATATGGCTAAGTATTTGGAAGCTACTGGCAGGAAAGAAGTGGCTGATGCTGCAAGAGCAAATATGGCTAACTTGCGTGGAGATGAAGCAGTTTATCAAAATCCAGAAATGTATTTTGACCAAGTAATCGAAATTAATTTATCTGAATTAGAGCCATATATCAATGGTCCTTTCACTCCAGATTTGGCTTGGCCCGTTTCAAAATTCAAAGAAGCTGCAAAAGAAAACGGCTGGCCCCTTGAATTAGAAGTTGGCTTAATTGGTTCTTGTACAAACTCTTCTTATGAAGATATTTCGAGAGCTGCTTCTCTGGCACAACAAGCTGTGGACAAAGATATTAAAGTTAAAGCTGAATATACAATCACACCTGGTTCGGAACAAGTAAGATATACTATCGAAAGAGATGGATTTATTGATACTTTTAGCAAAATCGGTGGGGTAGTTTTGGCGAATGCTTGTGGACCTTGTATTGGTCAATGGGCGAGACACACAAACGACCCAAATAGACGTAACTCTATTATGACCTCATTCAACCGTAACTTTGCAAAACGTAATGACGGTAATCCTCAAACTCACTCTTTTGTTGCATCTCCAGAAATTACAACTGCTTTTGCAATCGCTGGTACTTTGGATTTTAATCCATTAACAGATTACCTGACAAACACAAAAGGTGAAAAAGTCAAATTAGATGAGCCAACTGGATTAGAGTTACCAGAAAAAGGATTCGCTGTTGAAGATGCTGGATTTATCGCACCTGCCGAAGATGGTAGCAATGTCGTAGTTAGCGTTAACGAAGAATCTAAAAGACTTCAATTATTATTACCATTCCCAGAGTGGGACGGCAAAAACTTTACTGATTTGAAATTGTTAATTAAAGCAAAAGGTAAATGTACTACTGACCATATTTCTATGGCTGGACCTTGGTTAAAATTCCGTGGACATTTAGATAATATCTCGGACAACACTTTGACCGGTGCAATTAATTACTTTAATGAAACTGCTGACACTGTCAAAAATCAATTAACTGGCAAATACGGTGGTGTGCCTATCACCCAAAGAGCGTACAAAGCTGCTGGCATTGCTAGTATAGTTGTTGGCGACGAAAATTACGGCGAAGGCTCGTCTCGTGAACACGCTGCGATGCAACCAAGGCACTTGGGCATCAAAGTGATTTTAGTTAAGTCTTTTGCTCGTATCCACGAAACTAACTTGAAAAAACAAGGTATGTTAGGTGTAACTTTTGCGAACAAAGAAGATTATAACTTAATTCAAGAAGACGACACTTTCAATTTTATTGATTTGAAGGACTTTGCACCAAATAAGCAGATTACTATAGTTGCAAAACACAAAGACGGTAGTTCTGATACAATTATGGCAAATCACACATACAACGAACAACAAATCGAGTGGTTCAAAGCTGGCTCTGCTCTAAACTTAATCAAAAAAAGTTTAGTAGCTTAAGTGAATATACTAACAATATACATTGAAATTAATATTAATATTTAGGACAAGGGGTTGTAACTCCTTGTTCTTTTTTTTTGTTTTCACTAACATCAACCGTAGGGCTAACCCTACGGTTGATTGTAAATTATTTTCGCATTTTTTGTAACAAAAAGCAAGTGGGTTTGTTAATACTATTTGAGTAGAACAGAATGTGATTGATATAAAAAAATAGTTCAAATTGTGGAAACTTTTTTAACATTATTTTAATATTTATTTGCTTTTTGCTTGGAATTTAATTTAATATTAATAACAAATTATGAAAAAGTATTTTAGATTAATTTTTTGCTTATCAATAATATTATTACATTTTACTTATTTAAAAGCTGGACAAAGTAATTTTGTTCAGCTTAATGGTAAAAATGAAAAAATTATTGAAATTGGTAAGGACACTATAGTAATATTGAATAATCAAAGTGGATTTATTTATTCAACAAATGGAGGTATTGATTGGAATTATAAAAATAACAACAAGCTGGAAATAATTACAGAAATTTATCAAGTTAATAATACAAATTACTTTTTGAATACAAAAGGTGAGGTCTATTTCAATACCAATTTATTAGGGAACTTGTTAACTAAATTGAACACATTTGATTATGTTATTCAAACTATAATTCAGCATAATTATAATATTTATTTTTTAACAAAAAAAGGAGAATTACTATTATTAAATGTTAATGATTT
>JBDNHS010000585.1:0-7349 GCA_041688685.1 Kapaibacterium sp. (SeqCode) | reverse complement strand
TCAATTTTTACATTCTGCAATTGTCTGGTGCTCAATTGACCATTGATCCAACTTTTTAATGGTGGCACTGTAAATACAGTAATTTTATTATCTAAGCAAAAATCAACAATTTCGTTTTTTCGTTTAGAAGGTAATTTTGTGCTTGCAATAATTAATTCATCAATCAAGTATTGTTTTAGCATTGCTTCTAATTGATTTGATGCAAATATTTTAATTCCATCAATATTTTTACCTACTTTCCTCAAATCATCTTCTAAAAAAAGTACCATTTGAATATTGGCCGTAATATCATGTTCTAAGGCTCTTTTGGTAGAAATACCTACATCACCTGCTCCATAAATAGCCACTCTTTTCTTTACTACATTTAAAGTAGTTATATAGGAAAAGAAGTATTTAATGAGCACACGATAAGTACTTAATGCGACAAAGGAAAGCAACATATTAATGACTAAAACAGAAGGAGCTATTATTAAATTGCCATTCCATTTTTGGAAAAACAAGTCTAATAAAAAATATCCAGCATTAGCAAATAATACTACTGCAAAAATGCGGAAAGTATCTTGTAAACCAGTAAAGCGTATGATACCAGCATATACTTTAAACAAGGTAAAGAGAGAAAGATTAAAAGCTATGAGAATTAATAGATTTATTACAACTTGTGGATCATTAAAAACAATGAAATTAAAATCTGATCTAATTAGATAGGCTAGTAAGAAACAAATAGCACTGATGCTAATGTCTAATAAAAAAATTACCCACCGCGGAATAATAGATAAAATTCGAATTCGCTTTAAACGATATCGGCTAAGCATATACAACTAATTGAATAATATAAGTATATAAAGATACTAAAAATGTATATTGACACATAATAAAAGAGCTAGAAATACATCACAATTTAGGATTGACCTAGAAATACCAATTAAAAGCAAAAAGCATCTTTACATTTCAATTTATTCTCCATCAAAAATGATAGAGAATAAAAATATTTTGCTTTAAAATTTAAATTTTACACTAAAAGTAAAAAAAAGTCACTTTTACCAATATAATAAATATCTATTCTTGTTATCAAAAATAATTAGCTTAAAAAAAGATTAACCCCATCATACCCACCAGAAATAATTTAAAATTGTAATGAAATAGTACAACTGCACAAACAGCTTTTGCTCTTAATCCATCAATATGAGACTTGTAGCTAGGATTAATAATTACACGATTAAGCAAACTATAGAGATTGTAAATTTATATATTCGATAATTTTTGAACATCAAGTTTAGGAAAAATTATTACTACAAGTGTAAAAAATATTATTCTAAAGTATTCATAAATAGACTTTTTATTTAAATAAATAAAATTTAATTTAATTTGATTTTGTAAAATAATATTAATATAATCTCGTTCAGGATCAACAGAATTATTTAAAATAACATTTTCGTTTCTGTATATGATTGAAGCCCAATCTGTAATCCCCGGTTTTATTTTTAAAATTTCCAATTGCTCTTTAGTATAATAATTAACATACTTTCTTACTTCGGGTCTTGGCCCAACAATACTCATAGAACCATTCAAAACATTAATTAATTGAGGCAATTCATCAATCTTGTATTTTCTAAGATAGTAGCCGATACTAGTAATTCTTGTATCTCTTTCACCAACTGTCAACAGACCTTTTCTATCAGAATTAGAGAACATAGTTCTAAATTTAAATAAATTAAATTCTTTCCCTCTTAATCCAACCCTTTTTTGCACAAAAAAAACTGAACCTCTTGAGGTTATCCTAACAAGAAAAGATACTATTATTAAGATTGGCGTTAAAACAACCAATCCGAAAAAAGAAAAAATGATATCAAACAACCGCTTCATTTGTCTTTAAAATCTTAGTTACACAATTTACAACAACTTCAATTACCCTGTTCACTTGCGCTTCTGTAAGGTCATAAAAAACTGGTAAGGAAATTTCTGTTTCCCATAATTTTTTTGCAACAGGATAATCATCCATATTATAATCAAGTGACTTATAATATGAAAGTAATGGCAATGGTTTATAATGAACATTCACTGAAACATCTTGGTTAAATATTTCCTGTATTATTGAATTTCTCTCTTTTAGGGTTATATCCTTTATTCTTAACAGGTAAAGATGATAGGACGTTACTCTTAATTCATCTATATAAATAGGCGTTATTGCCCATTCATGCTTTTCTAATGCTTTGGTGTACTTATCAAAAACCCACTTTCTTTTTGGCAAAGTATCGCTTTCATACCTGTCAAATTCCACCAAACCAATTGATGCCAGTATATCAGTCATGTTACATTTAAATCCTGCGTCAATAACATCATACTCCCAATTGCCTTTTTGCGTTTTAGACAGCGCATCCTTGTTTTGGCCGTGCAATGTAAGTATATTTAATTGTTTATATATTTCAGCATTATCAAAAGGTTTTGGTAAATTAATACAAATTGCTCCTCCTTCTGAGGTGGTTAAATTTTTAACTGCGTGGAAAGAGAATACCGTAAAATCCGCCTGAGAACCAACTTTTTTATGATCATATACTGCTCCAAAAGAATGCGCCGCATCTGACAAAACCAATATTCTTCCTAATTTTTGTTGATTTTCAGTTTCAGGAACAAATAATTCCTTCACATGCTGTTTCTGTAACAACATGTTCAATGCTGCATAATCAATGGGTAAACCTCCAACGTCAACCGGTATTACCGCTTTTGTTCTGGCATTAATATGCTTCTCAATTTTAGAAATATCAATGCCAAAATCTGAAGTAACATCAACCATAATAACCTTTGCGCCGCGGTGCCTGACGATATTAGCAGAGGCACAATAGGTGTAAACAGGCACAATCACTTCATCACCTTCTTTTATGCCATACCAATACAATAATAACTCTGCACCGGCCGTCCACGAGTTCACTGCTAAAACATCGGTTACCTTGCAATATTCCGCTATTTTTTTTTCAAATAACTTTGTTCTTGGACCCGTGGTTATCCATCCCGATTGTAAAGCATCAGTAACTTCCTTGATGATTAAATCATCTATTCTAGGTGGTGAAAATGGGATCATATTATAATATAATTTTAATCTATTTTGGTTCGTTAATTAATAAAACATCTTTAAAATTCATTAATTTTCTTTTTGATTTTTTTATCATAGAAGAAAATATTTTATTCGGCCAAGAAAAATAAGTCGGATTTAATATCTCTTCTTGTTTTGATAAAACCAATTTATTATTTAATAATAATTCAAAATTATTATTAAAAACTTTTCCGCTTTCTATACATACTCTTTTATAGACAGAGAAAGCAGAATCATTAGTCAGAATTGGTATCTGAAATTGAGTTAATATCGGACCAGAGTCTATACCACTATCCATCTTATATCTAGTTGACCAAATTTCATTATCACCTCTTGCAAAGGCCCATAAAACAGGAGATATTCCTTTGTCCTGTGGTAATCTAGAAGCATGAATATTAAAAATTCCATTTTTGAATTTAGATAATATATTATCTTTTAAAATCAAATCAAAATTAAAAGCAAAACCCAAAGAATAGTTATCAACTTTATTCTTTAATTCTTGAATGTTTTTTATATGACAGTATTCAATGTTGTATTTCTTAACAAGATATTCTACAGATTTTTTTTTGTAAAATAATTTAGTCAATAATTGGACACTTATTCTATATAAAAAATATTTTTTATATACTTTTTTATATATAGTAAAAATTTTTCTTAATGAAGAACTAGTACTTATAGAAAAAACAACTTTTGCAATTTCATTGTGATTACAATTAATTAAATCCTTTGCTAATAAGTATGAAAAGTAACTATCATTAACAAAAAGCACGATTCCTTTTTTATTTTTCATTTTTATTCTATTCTGAACATTTATATTTGATTAACATGGTTAACTGCATTTATGGCTATTAACACCTTACTGTTTAAGCAAGATTTGCAATAAGTTTTAAAAAAAACTAACGATGTTAGAAAAAAATCTTTAACACATTGTTACGAAGCTTTGTTAAAAAAAAACCGGAAAAGCTTGCATATGTATATAAGCAATGCTTGAAGTATCATAGTTGGTAAGCTTAGTAATAGATTAGTTTAATTTATCCATATAAAAAATCTAAATCCTACCCAACTCGTGTGATACGCTTTCTTGCAATTTTAATTAATCCATTAAACTTCTTCCATAAAGCTTCATTGTTAGGATAATCTTTATACGTTTTGTTGGTAGCTTCAATTATTGATTTAAATTCCTCTTCGCTTAATCCTAATTTTTTCATCACATAATCGCGATCTTGTATTAAAAGCTCTTCAGGTGCTGGAGGATTACTAATTTCATTTAACGCTTCAATACGGCTAATTTGACCAGAACAAACTAAAGCTGACAGATATGATTTTCTTAAGTCATAGCCAAACTTTACGGGTAAATAATATGCATGAAAAAAACGTGTAAAAATAGACTCATAATGTTTACCACCATAATCCCTCCAACCAAGTTCATTTATTAAAAGCTGTTTGGCATCAGCTTTATTATAATGAATATAGTTCAAAATAGGAATCCACCTGATGCCCCTTAAAAGCAAATATTCAACATAATTAAAGGTTGTTAAACTAGGATAAGTTTTTAATTTAACTTTACCAAATAAGTTATGAATCGCTTTAATTAATCTAGAATCTTTTGAACCATACAACCATGATTCAGGCATAATTGATTCGGTTACAACATTATTACCTGCAATTATATAAGGAATCTTCATTTTAGCAGCAGTTTTGATAAGCAATGCCCATATTGCATGGTCAGTTGGTATCTCAATATTAGAAATTGAAGATTTTAAAAATGAAATTTGTATATCCCGAAACTCTTTCCAATCAAGAACATAAGTATGAAGATCTATATCAAGGCGTTTTACAATTTGTTCAACATTTGCAACAGCTAATTCAGTATTCCACCCATTATCTAAATGCACGGCAAAAGCTCTAAGACCATATTTTTTTCTAATTACATAAGCTACATAGGAACTATCAACACCACCGCTTAGTCCAATTAGGCAATCATATTGACTATTTTTCCCTTTATCTTTTATCTCTGCAATTAACTTATTTAATTTTTCTTCGCCACCCTTATCAGAAAATATTTCATTAACAAGTACTTCGTCATAATGTCTACAAAAATTACAGACTCCGTTTTCGTCAAATTCAATTTCTTTAGCAGTTTGATCCATGATACATCTGCTACATATTTTATTATTATTCATAAGTATAAACTGATTTAATATTGATTATTGATTATTAGTTGCTATTTCAAGTTGCTCAGAAGTAATATAACTTATTAGTACTGCCTTATGTACTTCAACAACTTTATGTAAATCCTTTTCTAATATCTCGTCAATTTCCATATACAGAATCATTATCGGTTAATATTTTCAATAACAGATATGACTTTACTTAAATTCACATCTTTTGAAAGATGAGATACTGCGTAATTTCGGCCGTTTGATCCCCATTTTTCTAGCTGATCTTTCTTCATGTAATAAACTTGATCCATTGCCGATGTAATGGAATCTATATTCTCAGGCTCCGCCACATAACCACAATTAGCTGAAATTATGATATTTGCTACATCGCTATCTTTTTCTACACACGCAATAACTGGTTTGGAAGATAATAAATAAGCAGTTAATTTGGAAGGGGTCGCTGTTTTTGATATCCCTTTTTTTAATGGTAATAATAAAATATCAGCTTGTGATTGCAATTCTGGGACTTCCTCCGGTGCAACATCACAGAATTCAATTTGGCCATTTCCAAGCTTATGTGCAAGCGCTTCACATTCCTTTCTATCAGATCCATTACCAGCTATTATCAACTTTGATTTGGGTAAACAAGCTTTGTGAAAACTGTAAATGAGCGAACGCACGCAAGCACTAAGATTAATATTGCCCAAATACATAAAAACAAAATTTTCTTTTTTAATACTGTAATGAAAATAATTTAGAAATAGATTATCATTTTGCCAATTACGTACTAATTCAAATTTACTGAGATCTACTTTTCTACTATTAGAAAGGTATGCAATCATACTAGGAGATATCCCTATTACCTTAGTGGCATTTTGTAAAGTAAATTTATCGATTGGCAGCAATAATTTGAAACAAAGATTTTTGAATGCATTTGGCAACTTTCCAATTAAAGATTCTGGATAAATATCCTGCACATGGAGGATTATTGGGATATTGAATTTACTCGCTGCATTTATTGCAAAATATTGAGCCAATAATGGCCATGTATTAGCATAAATAACATCAATGTTTTTATGATTATCGGAGATAAATTCGTAACAATGTTTCCCAAAAGAATAACTCTCTAAGAAACGACCTAGCATGCTTGATGAAGCGCAGATGAACGACCCGACTTGAATATGATTAAAGTTGCTGTAAAATGTTTCCTCGCTAAATTGAAACCCATAAGGGCGGCTGGGTTTTGGGGAAAGTACCGTTACTATATTTTTATTAGACAATGCATTGGCGATTTCATAGGAAAGCTTAGCTGAAACTATAGGCTCTGGGGGGAATAATGCTGATATTATTAGAATTTTTTTTTTACAGTAGGTTAACATAAGTAAAATATTAGTGTAGTTATTTCAGACACACAATTTTATAATTTTTTAACTATTTCTTCAATTCCATTCAACCTGACTTTATAAGAAAAATTATTTTCTACATGTTTAATTCCGTTTTTTAATAATTCACTATAGTTGTCATAATTAATGTTAATATAATTAAGATCAATTGCTATATTTTTATAATTATTAATATCTGAAACTAATATTCCGTTTTCACCAATTGCCTCTGACAATCCCCCTTTACCTGAATGGAAAACAATATTACCTGCTGCAAGTGCCTCCAATGCCGCTATACCAAAGCCTTCATATAATGATAATTGAAAATAAAATTTACTCTCTTTCAAATATTGAATTTTACTTTCTTCGCTAATCCTTCCAGTAAATATCACTTTGTCTTCGAGATTGAATTCTTTTATTAATTTCTTTAAATATTCTGTTCCATTGCCAGTACTACCTATAATTTTAATAGTCAAGTCATTGGAAAGTTTTGAATATTCATTAAAGACATAGATTAACTTATCAACACCTTTTCTTATTACATTTATTTCGCTTGTTTCCATCCAAACAATAGTAGTGATATAAGACTTTTTAGTTTCACCCAACCATTCCATCAGTTAGTGTAACAATCCCAATATCACATGCATTGAGGAATACGTTCATTTCAGACCTCGGGAAGGATGGTAGGAGATGCATGTTTTTTTCTGATCGATGCTG
>JBDNHS010000074.1:0-11068 GCA_041688685.1 Kapaibacterium sp. (SeqCode) | reverse complement strand
TTACCCAAAATTACAAATATTAATTAAAAAAATATATAAAATCTATATTATTATTTTGTTATTATTTATTATATTTGTTAATCAATCAAAAATCATAAAATATAATATGTCAAATATACTTAATAAGAAAGACCAATTAAATAGAGAAAGTAACAAACCTGAATGGAAAATCATTTTAGATTTTTTGTTACAACAAGATGCTCCAATATTATATAAGTTGTGTCGTAAAATGATAATTAATCTCGAAAGACTAAAAGTTCCAGAAATATATTTTTTGTTGGAACAACTAAATCCAAGTATTGAAATAGAACAAAATATTCAGCACTATGGAGCAAATTGGCCCAAGCCCAAAGGAAGCCCATTTATTCCCAGTGAAATAATTAGCAAAGTATTTGAAATAGCAGACCAATATATTCCAGATGATGAGATAGTATATTTACTAAACCAATGGATAAATAAAGAAAAATTAATTGACTTGGCAAGAGTATTAGAAAAAAGGTATGCTCCATTGTCCGAGGTAGTCGAAGCAGTCAAGAAATACTTTAGACAAGGTGGTAGTAAAGATTTTACAACAATAGAAGAAAGAATTGGAGTAAGAGTTTCTCTGATTTATAGATTTTTGGCTGAGAATTTATCCTATATCAACATTGCCAAAAATTATATAACATTGATTTCTATTGAGAATATTTTGGATAGAATCATAGGACCGGCTTATGGTAGCGGTAAAGTTGGTGGAAAAAGTGCTGGTTTAGTACTCGCAGAACAAATATTAGTGGAAAGGAAAAAAATCAATCCACTTTTAGAGAATGTTTACACTCCCAAAAGTTGGTTTTTGGCATCTGACGGTATCTTGGAGTTTATTAATTATAATGCTATAGACGAATTTACTTTTACAAAATATCAAAATTTAGAATCAATTAGAGCAGAATACCAATTTTTGGAATATATATTCAAAAATTCAAGATTTACACCAGAGGCATTGTCTTCATTTAATACTATTTTAGAAGATTTGGAAGGCAGACCAATAGTAGTTAGGTCATCTTCACTATTGGAAGATAGTTTTGAGGCATCTTTTACAGGTAAATACAAGTCTTTATTTGTAGCAAATACAGGGACTAAAGAAGAAAGACTCAATGCATTAATCAATGCAATTACAGAAGTTTATGCTTCGACATTTGGTCCAGACCCAATTGAATACAGAAAAGTCAAAGGGTTAATTGATTTTAGAGAAGAGATGGGTATTTTGATTCAACAGGTTGTAGGAAATCAAGTTGGCAAATACTACTTACCAAGTTTTGCTGGTGTGGCAATGTCAAATAATGAATTTAGATGGTCTAACAGAATAAAGAGAGAAGATGGAGTTATAAGAATAGTAGCAGGGCTTGGTACGAGGGCAGTTGATAGAACTATGTCTGATTATCCGACATTGATTTCCCCAGGGGCACCTGGGCTTCAAGTAAATTTATCTTTACGTGAGACAATGAGATATTCACAAAACTTTATAGACGTTATTAATATGGAGACTAATAAGTTTGAGACAATTTCGTTCAAAAAGCTAATAAAAGAAACAAATAGTGAATTACCAGCAATTGAAAATATTATTTCGATTATTAATAATAATACTTTGATGAAACCAATTGGTAAGGTGTTTGATATCAAAGAAGATGAAGTTGTTATAACTTTTGCTAATCTAACAGAAAATACCAAATTTATTGAGCAAATGAAGGCAATGCTTGATGAATTAAGAAAAGCCTATAAATGTCCTGTAGATATTGAATTTGCTTCAGATGGAGAAAAGTTATATTTATTACAATGCAGACCACAAAGTCAATTTAATAAAGAAAGTATAATAGTAATTCCCGCTGATGTTAATGATAGTCATAAAATTTTCTCAGCAGAAGAATTTGTAAATAATGGTAAGTTTAATAATATTGAATTTGTTGTATTTGTTGATTCTAAGGGATATTCTGAATTAAAGACAGAAGATCAAATGTTGGAAGTTGGTAAAATAGTTAGTAAATTAAATAAAGTTTTACCTAAACGAAAATTTATCTTAATTGGTCCAGGTCGTTGGGGTAGCAAAGGAGATATTAAATTAGGCGTACCGATAAATTATAGTGATATTAATAATTGTGCTATTTTGATAGAATATGCTCGAAAAAAAGCAGGTTATGTGCCAGAATTATCATTTGGTACTCACTTTTTCCAAGATTTAGTTGAGGCAAATATTAAGTACTTGCCTTTATATCCTGATAAAGCTGGTAATATATTTAATACCGAGTTTTTCTATGATACAAAAAATTCATTGAGTGATTTCTTAGATGGATACGAAAGTTTTGAAAATGTAGTCAAATTAATAAACGTTAATCATTTTTCTGAAGATAGTAAATTAAACATTTATATGGATGGTGAAGCAGGAAAAGCATTAGCATTTATCAAAAAAATTGAATAATATTTTTTTTTAATTTGTATTATACTTATTTTAAATAATAAGTATTGTCAAATCCTATTTAATAAAAACAATTTTATCTAATCAAATATTTAGTTTATTTAAATATTAAATTATTTCCATAACTTTGTGCATTGATTTTGAATAAAATAACGAACTTTAATTGATTTTAAAATAACATCTTAACTTTTCAAAATGAACCTATCTGAATACATAAAAAATAATCAACAAATAGCAACTTTACCGACAGTTGCTACTAGAATTTTGAAAATGATAAAAAGTGATAATTTTAGTATAACCGAAATCTCCAGTGTTGTTGAGTCAGACCCAGGTTTGACTTTAAAATTGATTAGAGTAGCAAATTCACCCTTATACGGATTAAGATCACAGGTAACGAGTGTAAACACTGCTATTATGGCATTAGGTCTGAATAAATTGACTAATATAGTATTGAGTATAAGTCTTTATTCTAAGTTTTTGGTTAATAAACAAAATGATTTTGCACAATTAATTGATAAATTTTGGCAACATTCAGCAAGTACTGGAGTTGTCTCTAAGCATTTATGTAATATATTAAAACAAAACTATAAAGAATTAGAGTTTTTGGGAGGATTACTTCACGATTTAGGAAAATTGGCAATGATGCAATTTGACTCTAAACGTTATTTTGAAGTAATGACATTAGTTGAAAAAGAGCATATTTTTGATATAGAAGCAGAGAAACAAATATTTGGAATGAACCACTTGGAAGTGGGTCGTGAGATGGCTATTCAATGGCAATTACCAAAAGAATTAATCGAAATACTTTCTTTTCACAATACACCTAAAGTTTCTAAAGAAAATCAATTATTAATTGCTATAATCAGATTCTCTGATATTTTATGTGAAATGTGGGGTGAAGGGTTTTATGAAGGAATTGAGTCAATAAAAATTGAAGATGATGAGAGCTGGGAAGTAATCAAAAATTATGCGAATGACTTAGATTTGGATTTAGAGCATATTACTTTTGAATTGGAACAAGAGTTTCAAAAATCCAATGAATTTCTTAAATTAGTTTCAAACTAATTTTTAATTATATCAACTTTTATTTTTTATATTTTTTTTAAAATTTTGTTATAATTTTTGTGATTATGAAGTCGTAAATTTGTTTGCTATAGCCTTCATTTTGTAAGATATATTCTGAATTAGATTTGCTTGAGTTAGAGTAATTTATTGGGTTTTCTAATGAATCTAAAACATTTTTAAATTCATTATGATTATTTTTATCATTTATTATAAATAATCCGCCCAACTCATTTAATTTATATGAGTCTACTTGCTTTTCTAATTTTGGACCACAGATTACGGGCAATCCAAATCCTGCTGGTTCTAACACCGAATGCAAACCTGTTTTAAATCCACCACCTACAAAAGCAATATCTGCTATGCTATATAATTTTAATAATTTTCCAATTGAATCAATTATAATTATTTGATTTGTATTAATATCAAATATATTTGTATTTTTCTCCAAATCACTAAAAAATATACATTGAATTTTACTCTGAAATTGATTTATAATTAATTCAATATTTTCGATTTTTGATTTTATTTTAAGGATGTTTTTGTCATCTGTTTCGTGAGGTGCGATTATAAATTGATATTTTTCTAATGTAATTGGAAAATTAATAATCAAACTTTTAAGCAAATCAATCTCTTCTTCCCAAGCACTACCAAAAATAATTACTTTTTTATCGTTGAATATACTTTTATCAAATATTGGGTCTGATTTTGAATTATTTACGATTTGGATAATTCTATCTATTCTTGTGTCGCCAGAATTAATAACATCAGAAAATAAATTTAAAGAATTAAAATTTATATATTCTTTCTGATTAGCGGTGAAAATTGTATTTATATTATTTAATAGTGATTTATAGAAAAATAGTTTAATTGAATTTAACACAGAATTACCATTTTTATTAAACTTACTACTTATGGTAGCAGATATTAATATAGAATTTATCTTGTATTGATTAAGGTAATACAAATAATTAAACCATAAATCATATCTAACAAAAACCGCCAAATCTGGGTTATAGAATTGAATAAACTTTTTTACATTTTTGATTGTATCAAATGGTAGATATGTAATAAAATCTGCATATTTATAGTTTAATTGATTTTTATAGCCGGAAGGTGAAAAAAAGCTCACAATAACAAAATAAGTCTCAGAATTATTGTCAGATTTCAACAGTTCGATTATCGGCTTTGCTTGTTCAAATTCGCCCATAGAAGCAGAGTGAAACCAAATAATATTTGGTCTTTCATTTTTATTTTTTGTTTTGAATTGCTCTAATTTTTTGTGATAATCATCAGAAAAATAATTGAAATTTTCCCTTTCTTTCACTTTTTTATTAAATATTCTGAATATTAACAAAAAAACAGATAAAATTTGTATTATAAATAAATTATATAATACCCAGATTATCTGTTGTTTAATTTTTTGAAGCATTCAAATGTAATTATTTTTGGAAAATTGAAAAGAATCATCAAAAGTTCTTTTGCTTTGTTATCACTGTATTATCATTTTATTGTTACTTTATTCGCCAATAAAATTTGCAGTTCTTTTTTCCAAAAATGCAGTAGTCCCCTCTTTAAAATCTTTACTACCACAAACATCACCAAAAACAATCGACTCTAAGTTTAGACCTTCTTCTAAGGTTAATTCTTGTGAATTTTTGACTGTTTGCATAATTGCTCTGAGGGCAATAGGTGCTTTGTTGGCTAAATTTTCAGCAAATTCGATAGTTTTGCTTAATAATTCTTCTGGTGAATAAATTTCAGAAACAAGTCCAATTTCTTTAGCTTTTTGGGCATTAATTAAGTCTCCTGTAAGGTTCATAATTAATGAATTAGCCAATCCAACGATTTTAGTCAATCTTTGAGTGCCACCATATCCAGGGATAATTCCTAAATTTATTTCTGGCTGCCCAAATTTAGCTTTTTCTGATGCAAATCTAATATGACAAGCCATTGACAACTCGCATCCACCGCCCAAAGCAAATCCATTAACGGCTGCAATAACTGGAATATTTAGATTTTCTATTTTAGTCATTACATTAGAGCCATAAATAGAAAATTCTTCACCAGATTCTTGATTACAATTATTTAATTCTGCAATATCGGCACCTGCTGCAAATGCTTTTTCACTATTTCCGGTAATAACCAAAGCTCTTATATTATCATTTTCAGAAATAAAATCAGCTGCAGTTGACAAATCATCAAACATTTGTTTGTTTAATGCGTTTAATTTATCTGGTCTGTTCAATTTTATAATAGCAATATTATTATTTATTTCTAATAAAATAGTTTCAAAATTCATTTTTACCTTATAATTTATTAATTTTATATTCAGTTGATTACAATTATACAAAATTAATATTTTAAATATCAATAATCAGTAAATAAGTAAAAAATAATCTAAATTTTATGTATAATTTTATGTTCATTTTTATCAATAAAATAAATTCTATATTCCGATTGCCAAAAATGTTTATTGTCATCTTAATTAGTTTGATAAATATATTATTTATTTATGATAATAATTTGCTGAATGCCAAAATACTTGATGAAACTTTTTTTGAAGTAGATACTTTAGAGCAAGTTTCTTTAGAGAAGAGTGCTTTAGATAAGAATAAATTAGAGAAGAGTGGCAATATTAATTTTTTTGATAAAATTATTAAAAAAGCAAAAAAAGAGAACTGGCATTTTTTGACTAATCAAGATAGGATTATTTTAATAGCAAAGAATTTTGTGGGCACTAAGTATATTGCAGGCAGTCTCGAAAATCCAAAAGGTGAAAGCCAAGACCTTTGTATAGTGGAATTTGGTGGGCTTGATTGTTTCACTTTTGTAGAATTGGTGATAAATCTAAATAAAAATATAAGTTTGAAAAAATACACTTATAATGAATTGACTAACTCTATATTTGAAAGCAGATATAAATCGAATTCAAAAAAAGATAGCTTATTATATACCGATAGACTTCATTACACAAGTGAATGGTTGTTTGAAAACACTAAACGAAATTTATTTGTTGATGTGAGTAAATTATTGGGCGGAGAGAAAATAAAGTTTAATATTGGTTTTATGTCTCAAAATCCTAAATATTATCCAGTTTTGGTAAATAATCCAAATTTAATTGAGGAAATAGTAAGGTCAGAAAAAATGGTGAATAACTCAGAATTTTATTATATTCAGAAATCAAAAGTGGCTAAAATTGAAAATAAAATACAAAATGGTGATATAATTTTAATTGCTACAAATAAAAAAGGGCTGGATTATTCGCATTTGGGTTTTGCTTACATTGATGAAAAGGGTGTTACCAAACTTATGCACGCTTCTTCGAACAAAAAAGAAGTAATAATTGATAATAGACTTTCTGAGTATTTAGAAAAAAATAATTCAAGTATAGGAATTACAGTTTTAAGAATTAAATAGATTGAAATATAAATTGATAAATAAATTCATATAAAAAGATAGGAAATAAATTGAATACAAATTTTGAAAATAGTTTGGAATTTGCAAAAACTTTGGATAAACAAGACCAAATTTCAAAATATAGAAATAGTTTTTTTATACCAAAAGATGAAAATAATAATGAAGTAATATATCTTTGTGGAAATTCATTGGGATTACAACCAAAAAGCACAAGAGCATACGTTGAGCAAGAGTTAAAAGATTGGGAAAATTTAGGCGTAAAAGGGCATTATAATGCAAAAAATCCTTGGAAATATTACCACCATTTTGTAAAAGATTCTTTGGCAAAATTAACTGGTGCCAAACCAATCGAAGTAACTGCAATGAATACCTTAACGGCAAACTTAAATTCAATGTTATATACTTTTTATCGTCCTAATAACGATAAATTCAAAATAATTGCTGAGGGCACAGCTTTTCCTTCTGATATTTTTGCTTTAAAGTCAATTATCAAAAATTATGGCTATAATCCAGAAACGGACTTAATTTTATTATATCCAAGAGAAAATGAAACTACAATTAGAACCGAAGATATAATTTCTGCTTTGGATAATGCAAATGTACAAATGATAATGTTGGGGAATGTCAATTATTATACTGGGCAATATTTTGATATAAAAACCATAACTATCGAAGCTCATAAAAGAAATATAATAGCTGGGTTTGACTTAGCCCACGGAGTTGGGAACCTAAAACTAAAATTACACGAATGGAATGTAGATTTTGCAGTATGGTGTTCATATAAATACCTAAATGCAGGACCAGGTGCTATTGCTGGGATGTTTATTCATGAGAGATATGCAGAAAGATTTGATTTGAATAGATTGAGTGGCTGGTGGGGGCAAAATGAAAAAAATAGATTTTTGATGTCTCATAATTTTGAGCCAATGGTCGGTGTAGATGGTTGGCAAACTTCAAATCCAACAGTTATTAGTTTAGCTTGTTTGAAAGCATCTTTGGATATTTTTGATGAAGTAGGTTTTGATAATTTGATAAATAAATCTAAATTATTAACTAATTATACAGAATACTTAATTTCTAACAACATTTCACAAAAAGAAAAAATCCAAATAATAACTCCTAACGACCCAAATCAAAGAGGATGTCAATTATCTATAAGAGTGAATGGTGCTGATAAAAGATTATTTGAAGGATTAGAAGAAGCAAATGTAGTTGCTGATTGGAGAGAGCCAGATGTTATAAGAATTGCACCAGTTCCACTTTATAATACTTTTGAAGAATCTTACAGATTTGTTGAAATATTAGAAACTGAAATCAACAAATTATATTAAATTACAAAAATTGTTTTACTTAAAACTTATTTATAACTTATTACTATCTATATCTATTACAAAAATATTAACAAATGAAAAATATAAAATTTAACTTATTGAAAACAATCTCTAAAACTTTACATTCTAATAAAATTAGAAATCACAAAATATTATTTTTAAATATATTTTTGATATGTTTTTTATCATTGGGAATTCAAAATTCTCAAAGTAAAGAAAATCAATCTTTAATGTGGAAAGTTGAATATACTCCGGATAAAACTTACACTTATATTTTGGGTTCTATTCATATTGGTCGTAAAGATATGTATCCACTCAAAAATTTTATAGAAAAAGCGTATAAAAATTCTGAATCTTTGGTATTAGAAATTGACATGAATAAAGTCAATCCGATGGATTTGATGAAACTAATGACTTATCAAAATGAAAATACATTAAAATCTAAACTCGAGCCAGATACTTATAATAAATTATCCAAAGTTTTTGTTGATAATAATTTACCTGAGGTAATATTTAATAAATTTAAGCCGTGGGCAGCAATACTCACAGCACAACAATTGACAATGAAAGATTTATTAACTGACGATATTGCGCCAGGGATTGATTTATATTTTTTGGATAAGGCAAATAAAGATAAAAAACAAGTTGAAGAATTGGAAACTGCTGAGTTCCAAATGAGTCTTTTTGATGATTTTGATTCAATTGCCAATGACTATATCGATTATTCACTTGCTCAACTGGATAATAACAATGAACTTGAGGAGTTGATGACAAGTTATATTAATTCTGATATTGATGGTTTGGATAAAATCATAAATAAAACTAAAGGCGAATTTTTGGAATATGATAAAATTTTAGAAAAAATATTATATGAAAGAAATATTCAAATGTATAATAAAATTTCAAATTGGTTAAAGTCAGATAGAAAGATTAGATTTATTGTGGTTGGGGCAGGGCATTTAGTTGGTGATAAAAGTATTATAAGTGAATTTGAAAAAGATTCAAATTATAAAATAACAAATGTAATTGATTAAAGTAAATGTATTTATTTCGAATCAGTTGTGATACCAAATAATTTATTTATTAATAACATATTGTCTTTAATATATAAAAACAAAGTATAGATTGTAAATAAGGTCAGCAATAACATAAAATAATAAGTGAACATTGAATAAATGACACTATTAAAAAAGTCAGGACTTAAGAATATATCAATTTTCATTAGAAAAAATGCTAATCCAATATATCCAATAAACACAAATTGGAAGAATGTTTTTAGTTTGGCTATTTCAGATGTGGTAACAGGTAAATCGTGGGATTCGCCAAATAATCTTAAAAATGTTGTGCCAAAATCCCTAATTGTAATAGCAATTGTCATCCAAATAGGAATTATTTCTAAATAATTAAAAGCTATAAAAGCAGATAAAGTCAAGAATTTATCTGCGAGAGGATCAATGAATATCCCTAATTTTGTAATTACTTTATATTTTCTTGCATACCAACCATCGTAATAATCAGCAATTGCACCAATCAAAAATAATGGAAAAGCAAATATTGCAATGTTAATATCTTTACTTATTACCATAGCAAAAAATATTGGAGAGACCAATATTCTGAAACCACTTATTATATTTGGAACATTAAAAATCATTGATTTTATTTGTAGTTTTAATTTTTTATTTTAATATTTTTTATTTTGATATTTTGATAATATTTTATTGAATATATTATTTAAGTATATCAATTAATTATATCAGTGGCAATATCTAATATTTTATTGAAAGAGGCAGACTTAAGTGATGCGCCCCCAATGAGTCCCCCACTAACATTATTTATTTCAAGTATTTCTTTTGCATTATTTTCATTTAGACTACCACCGTATAAAATAGGTAGTACGAAACCTAAAAGATTATTGATTTCAGTATTGATGAAATTATGAGTTTCATCAATTTGTTCATTTGTAGCAGACAAACCAGTGCCAATAGCCCAAACAGGCTCATAAGCGATAATAATATTTGATAGAATAGATTGAGAATTTGATTGAGAGTATTGCAATATTTTAGAAAGTCCAATATTTATTTGATTAAACAATACTTCATTAGTTTTACCATTTTGTCTTTGCTCCAAAGTTTCGCCAATACAAAATATAGGAATCAAGTTATTATCCAAAGCCGACTTGATTTTATTTGACAATAATTCATCGGTTTCACCGAAAATGGTTCTTCTTTCTGAATGACCAATAATAACATATTTAATATTATTTTGAGACAACATTAATGCGGATATTTCGCCAGTAAAAGCGCCACCATTTTCATAAAAGCAATTTTGAGCACCTAATGATAATTTTGAATTTTTAGACTTTAATATATCGTTCAAAGGATTTAAAAATAAAAACGGTGGAAATGCCAAAACGTTTAAATTCTGACTCATACTATTGCTTAAATTACTATCAGAGATTGCATCTTGAATGGTAGTATATAATCTTTCAAGATGTGAATCAATATCAGATATAAGACTTATAGCAAAGTCCATATCAGTGTTCATTTTCCAATTTCCAGCAATAATTAATTTTTTACTTTTTTTCAATTTATCATTTTCCAATTTATTTTTATATGTAAAATTAATAACTAATAATACAAATTTAAATACATATTAAAACTTGTGCAAATATTAGATTATAAATTACAAAATATATTGAAAATATTATAAATATATTCAATATTATTAATGATTTCAGATTTTTATTTATAATATTTACTAATTTATTTGAATGTTGGAATAAAAAGTTTTTTTTTAAATTATTATT
>JBDNHS010000584.1:0-2560 GCA_041688685.1 Kapaibacterium sp. (SeqCode) | reverse complement strand
TGTTTGTTTGTTTGTTTGTTAGTAAAAGTAAAAGAACTCCCTCAAAGGAAAATTTAAATTACAAGGAGCGTTTGTTGTCAAGGAACTATACCATAGTTAACCTAAGAAGACACAATCAGCAATGATATGTAATTTAAATTTGGAGTATAAAAATTTTTATATATTACAATGCATTTTTGCAAAAATTAATAATATAAATAATTATTAAATCTTTTTTATATAAATAAATATTATATTATGGATATATTTGAAAAATACTCGAACAAAACCTTAAGTAAGATGCTAAGCAAAACAAAAAGTAAATTATCAAATCGCATACCAAGTAAAACACCAAGTAAAACACCAAGTAAAACATTAAGCAAATTATCAAGTAAATTATCAAGTCCAAATCAAAGTGGAGGATATACTACAAAAACCGGTAAAAATGTCAAACAAAAATGTATTCCTGCACAAGGAAATTCGGGTAGGGACATTCATGTAGATATTAAAAAATATGTTCAAGCAAGAGAACTGATACAAAAGGAAGCTAGAAAAAAGTTTAGTAAAGATGCATCAAAAAAATGTCCTACTGGCTATATTATGAGAGAAGGTTATAAAAGAGAATCATATAAATCACATAGTAAAAAAGGTGATTCTATTAAGGTGAAGGAAAATTGGACTCGACCTCAATGCATTAAAAGTCAAGTGGGTAAATCTGAAAAAGGGAATAAAGTAATTGTTATTATGGAAAAAGATGTTTTGGGTAATTATGGTTATAAACATGTAAAATCTTTAAGTCCGGGAGAACGTAGAAGTACTTTAAGAAAAGCTATTCGTGAAATTAAACCATTATCCGTATATAGAAGATTAGTGGCTCTTTCAACATTAAATAAAGGGAAAGATACAATATTAGCCAAAATATTAAAAGAAGATTCAGAATGGATTAAAACCCAACACGAATATATTGCAGACAGAACATGTTCTAAAACAATGAAATCTGCAATATCAAAAGGTTCTAAATCTTCTAAAGTTTCTAAATCTTATAAAAAATCATCAAAAAAGACACAAAGAGGTGGGGAAGTAATTGAAAAATATAGCACAGGATATATTCCCAACTATAGTATAATAAAATCCGACATAATTAAAAATAAAATATATGATTCTAATTCTAAAAAATCTGATTCTAAAAAATCTAATTCTAAAAAATCTGATTCTAAATTATCATTATCTAAACAAAGGAATAAATTATTTTTTTATAAAGATAGTAAGTAATACACTTTTTATATATAAAAATAAAAATATGTATTTTTTTCATTTATAATTTTAAGATTTTTTTAAATTTAAAAAATATATTTTCTGACTTATATATAAATACTAATTGTATGCTTAAGCCATTAAAAGTAAATTTATATTTAGAGGATGAATTGCCAAAACTAATTCAGTCGGGTGGATTTATCGATATTAGATTAATAAATAATAATAAATTCAAATATCTAAGAGCCGATAATATTGTGGAAACTTTTGTTCATGGTGCTTCAAAAGTCGAAGAAAATGTTGAATTATGGTTTGAATTTCAAAATGTGAATAATATTAATAAGGAAGAAAATGTTTATTATATGGACCGTTCAAATAATTCAATTTTATTTTCTATTAAACAATTAAAAAAATACTCTAATGTCAAAGTTAAAAATTTTGGAAATGACAATATAGTTTTAAAATTAATTGAACTAAATTATAAAACTATGGATTCATTTATTGAGGAATGGGCGTTTAATAAGCAAATATTTGAGAATTCAATTATTGATATATATATGTATGGAAATTTATATACAAAAGATAATATATTTATTTGTAATTATATAATTACAAAACAATACGAAAATCATCATGAACTGTTAAAATTAGATTATAATCATGTAATGAAATATATTATAAAAATAATGTTATTTTTAGAAAAATGCAAAGAGAATAGTATGATTTTAAGAAATTTTAAATTTAGTGGATTAGGATATGAATTTATAAATTCAGAAATACAATTTATTATATTAGATTATGATGAACTTACTTTAATTAAACAAACAGATAATTTTTTTAATACTTTTAACGATGGATGTAATGCGACGTGTGCCGGGACACTAGTTCCATATTTTATAATAGAAGACTTTTTTGAAATGGTCCCAGAATGGAAAAATAAATTAGACAAATTATATTCAATTGGATTAGCAGAAACACTTATATTTTTATTATATACACAAGATGAATTTATGGAAAATTTATTCAAATTAATATATAATCCGTCATATTTAAAACCATGTTTACATTATTATCATTTTATGAAAATATTTGATAATGAAACTAATAAATCTGATTTTTATAGAACAATTGCATCATTAAAGCCAAAATTTGTTGAAATAGATTCAAAAATAATAAATCCTATGTTCACAAGAATAATTCAAAATTGTTTTGACACAAAATATAATGCAGTAAAAACTCCAATATCATATTTGCAACATATTAATAAAATATATTCTGACTATAATAAGGAAAAATCAAGTATACAAACATTTATTAAACCTATAAT
>JBDNHS010000583.1:0-2524 GCA_041688685.1 Kapaibacterium sp. (SeqCode) | reverse complement strand
GAAATGAAAAAATTGGCTTTGTGTTCCAATTTCATTATTTACTTAATGAGTTTTCGGTATTAAAAAATGTAATACTTCCAGGCACCAAACTAAACAAAAAAAGCGTTGAAGAGTTAGAATCAATTGGTATGAATTACCTAAAAGATTTGGGTATTGAACATTTGGCTCATAAAATGGCATATCAAATATCTGGTGGAGAAAAACAAAGAGTTGCAATTGCAAGATCAATGATAAATGACCCATTAATAATAATGTGCGATGAACCGACAGGAAATTTGGATAAGACTAATGCAGAAATAGTTTTTAAAATCTTCAAAGAATTAGCCTCAGAATACAAAAAAACACTTTTGATAGTAACTCACGATATGGATTTTGCGGAGCGTACCAATAGAATAATAACGATGGAAGACGGACGTATCGTAAGTTGATAAATTTGTTGGTAGCTTAGAAAAAGGTTACATTTTTATTGACTTTAGAATTGGTGTTCATAAATCTGGTCCAGAAACAAAAATAGGGACAACCCATGACCATGGAACTGGCTTCAGAATTTCCCCTAATAATTTAAAATTAATTTATAATAATATTATTGTAATATGATTAATTATTCTAATTTATAACTTACGCCAAACACAACATTATTTTTGACATAATTTTCGTTTAAGCTACGGTAATTATTAAATAATATGCTCGGCTCATAATATATTCCAAAACTTAGTCTGCTCTCTGGCTTTAAGTTTATTCCGATATTCCCTCTCATTATTGTGCCGATAGTAGCAAAATTAATCGAAGTACCTATACTCGGATAAATTCCTTTCATTATTGCCAATTCTTTAATATCAAATTTATAATTTGCTCCAACAAAGTAAGTACTTTCGTTTTGATAATTTTTATCTAACTGATTGATTTGTGTTGGTAATACAAATTGCTCATTTCCTAATTCTATACCGACAAAATGGTTGTTTGCAACTGAATATAAAAGACCTAATCTTATATTATTAGAAAAAGATTGAATTTGGTTATTATAACTATTATTTGAGCTACCAATACCTTTTAATACTATAGTGAAATCGTTGAAGTCTTTTGCATCTTCATAAACTTTGTTATCAATAAATAGTATGTTTTCTTTAAAAATAGCGTCTCTAGTTTGTTCTGTAAGTTCATTGATAATTGTTATGTTATTTCCAAGTTCGTTAATAATAATGTTATTGATGTTATTAAATTGTTCCAAATTAAAAACAGAAAGATTGTTATCAGTATTAGCTAAGCTGTTATTCAAATTACCATTATTATTTTCTGAATTTTCACCTAAATTGATTGTAATTCCGCCTCCCAAGTTGCTTTTTATATCTTCAATTAATGATTGATTAAGACTAATATTATTCAAATTAAATTTATTATCTAAATTGTAATTTGAGTTGTTATTCGAACTATTACCTAAATTATTAGATAAATTAGAATTAGAGTTGGAATTAGAATTAGAAGCAGTCAAATATTTTTGAATGTTATTGGAGTTCTGAGTATTTTGATTATTCTGGTTTGTATTAACTCTATTATTTCTTCTATCATTAACAATATTTCCATTATTTAATTCTTCATTATTATCATTATATTTATCATTATCAATTAATAATGGGAGTGAAGAATTAGATTTGTTTGAATTATTAGTCAAAGAATTATTTTGAGATGAAATACCATTACCACTAATAGAATTGGTTATTTTATCATTATTGATATTGTTTTTAGTAGCATTAGTGAAATTAAATATCAGTGCAGTCAACATACCACCAATCAACAGACCCAAAAATGCAGATACATAATCTCTGAAATGAGTAAATAAAGATAATGACCCAACTGATGTGATAAATCCTACAGGAGTTCTGTCTTTGTCTTTTTTAACATTTTCTGCTAACGGTAACTCAAGCCCCATAGTTGCAAAAAGTGCATTCGTTGCAGATGCAGGTACGGTCGTTTGAGCAAAGTTCGCAAAAGATGCCTTATCCAATTTGATTAAGTTATAAAACTCTTCTCGCATCTCTTTATTTTCATTTAATGAACTGAAGAGCATATCTTCTCTCGTATCATCAAGTCCTTGGTCAAGGTACTCATAAATTAATTTCGACTTAGACATATTGCCTCTTAAATATAATGTATTTTAATTTCTATAATTTATAAAAACGACCTTATTGCTTATTTTTATCATAATAAACAGTAAGCATATTTTTGAGCTTTTCTTTTGCTCTATAATATTTCATTCTACAGGTTTTAATGCTTATTCCTGTAATTTCTTCAATTTCAATATAACTCATATCTTGAAACTGACGCATAATAATTACTTCTTTTTCATCTTCATCTAATAGATTCAAACAATTATCAATATAATTATTCAAATCATTTTTGGCTTCATCATCATAAAATGTATGAAATTCGGTCCCAAAATTATGAATATCCAAATCCAATACGACTTCATTATAATTGTGCTTTTTTGATTCAAGCCAAATACTTCTCGCAATCTTGATTAAGTAAT
>JBDNHS010000582.1:0-4653 GCA_041688685.1 Kapaibacterium sp. (SeqCode) | reverse complement strand
TTCTGTTTCCTTATTGTACTGGTTTATATTTTTTACATATAATTTATTAGTTATCACATCCACTAATATATTTATAATACTTTTAAAATTTGAATATCTTGCTGTATTTGTATTTGTATTTGAAATATATTTATTAAGTGTTGTATTTTTTAATTTGGAAATATTCAAATAATCATTATCATCTATATATATTGTATCCAATACTTTTTTAAATATTATTTTACCAATAGATATTTTTAGATTAGAATCAATAGTATTTTTAATGTTGACATATACCGTTCTTGAAGTATCATATATTATTATGTCGTCTGTATCAATAACATCATTAGATAATATATATTCCACCAATTTAATGCCTTCAATCATGGGGATAATAAAATAATTATTATTTTTGTACAATATCATATATGGTCCTTTTTTATATAATTGTAAATTTTTTGAATAATATCCATTAATAGTACCGTCAGTAAAAATATTTGCATAATATAATGTATCTTTAAAATAATCATTAAAATTAGTTAGCATTCTTAATTCTACTTCTGTTAAATCAATACTATTATTAATATTTTCTTGTTGATGATGTACTTGATTTTGTGCCTGAACCTGAGTTTGTACTTGTGTCTCAGTTTGTTGTATTGATGTACTGTCAGTATTAGATATTAATTTTGTCAATACTAATGATTTTATTGAATCTAAATAACGTTGTATATTTGTTATATCTTTTGATTCTTCATTTGCTAAATTTATAATTTCAGTAATTTTTTTTAGTATATCTATATTATTATAAGAAGTTAAACCCATTATTAATTTTACAACATCATCTACAGTATACATATCAAGTGTAGGATATTTAAAGCTATTATCCACATAAAAAGGATTATCTGTTATTGTATCTTGAAAATATCTTCTTATCGACCTGATATTTTGAATTTGCATAATTTCAGTTTGTTTTTTTAAAAAGTCATTTTCTTCTAAATTAAACCAATTAATCAAATCATCTACTACAATGTCAACATTTAAATCTTTTTTTAATAATTTTTTAACATATATATGCAATTTGTCATTCATTATAAATCTAATTAAATGTCCATTTTCTACATTTAATTTTCTCATACGATAAATACCTTGTGATACATCACGTAGTCTACTATTTTTACCGATTAATGCCAATCCAATTGATTCTAATGGTATTTTCGCGTCAATTCCTGTAGTGTGCTTATTATCATAATAATAGAATATTTCATCTTTAGCACTTAGTACACCATTCCATCTTATTTTTCCTAAATTATTAATACAATATGGAATATCATCACTATCCCAATATATAAATTGTGATATTTTTGAGTTATATTTTACGACCAAGTTATATATTTCTTCTACTGCTATTCCGATACAAATTGCACCAATATCTATTAATGTATTACATGAATAATTATTATTTGCGTCATTATTAAAATTTTCCCTTAACACATCGTCAAGATAATCAATTTGAGATTTTTTAATTTTATTTATACTAATTGTGGATTTTTTAAGTGCATCATCTATTAATATTTTTGTATCTTCATCAATTGGATTTACAATTACTTCATTTATAAATTCCAAATCATAAAATTTAGGAATATTAGGCGTACCCGTGAAACCCGATTTTTTATTTATATTTATATTCATAAATAAGTCAATACCTGCAATATTATATTGATTTAAATTAAATGTAATTGTTTTACACGCTATTAAACAAATTTTTCTTATAAAATAATCATTATTTCTTAATAAATTAAGATCTTCTATAGTTAACTGTTCAAAATTATTTAATTCGTTTATTTTTATACTTAATCCAAGTCTATTATAATTTTGAACTAATAATGATTTATTCCTTTTAGATAGGTCTATATTTATATATTCATTTTTAATATCTAATAACAATATTTTTAATGCATAATTATTTAATGGTTTAATTTGTACTATATAATCAATCATTGTTAAACACATTGTTAATAGAGGATTTGAAAACAATGACCCTAATTTTGGTGTATCAGCATAACTAAATGGAACTATTATTAAATCCACAAGTTGTTTTTTATCATCTAATATTTCTTTATCTACTAAACCATAATTCTTTCTGTTTATTTTAGTTATTATTGATGGTAATATTTCATTCAAAAAATTAAATAATGTGTATAGTAGGGGAATATTATTTTTATCTTTATTTATCATTTCTTTTATATTTGATGTAACTGTATCCTCATCTCTATTATCAAATATATTTTTTATTAATTCATTATCAGAATAATATTCAATAATTTTATTAACTGCATAATTTTTTATAATTTTTATCATTTCATTATCATTATCTATTATGTTAAAATGAGGAGTTATCTCGTATTTGTCTTGATGAGCTTGCAAAAGACTTTTAAATTCGTCATTATTTTTATAAATTGAATCTATAATCTCATATATAATATCAAAATATGTTGGTACATCATATAAATTAATTTTATCACCAATTGGGTAGTTCAATTCAGAAATAATTGGATCAATTAATGTATCTGCCTCATCGTATAAATAAACATGTTTATTTGAATTTTTAGTTATATTTTCATAGTTATTTAAAAAACCAGATTTCATTGTTAAATCACTCATTATGTATAATTGTAATTCATCTAAATTGGTATTTGATACAGAATCACTATATTTTTTATACCCAGATATTTTATTTCTGAATTCTTTTAAAATTGAAACATTAATAGGAAAATAAAGATTTAATATATTACTCAAATTTTCAAATGATTGAATTACTAATGATTCAGGTAAAACCAAATAAATATTAAAACCATTTGTATTTAAATCTTTATCTAAACTATTATAAAATCCATTCTGTTGCAAATACCTTATTATAACAATTGGAGTTATCATGGAAGTTTTACCACCACCCATAATCAAACTATGAATATGTGGATGTGTAATAATTTTATTGTATTTTAACTCATTTGTAAAATATTTCGTTAAGGAATAATATCCACCCGACATTGGCTTATTATTATTTATATCTTGGCTTATATTATCAATCAATACTTTTTGTTTATCCGTCGCAAAAAATCCTAATATATACTGATAATAAAATTCTAATGAATTTGTAATATATTTTGTCTTTAGAGAATAATCTTCTAATAATGTTTTATATATGTCATTTTTATTATTTTTATTATATTTATCAAGCATTTTATAATAACATAATGAAAATGACAAATCAGAAATTTTTACATCAACTATTGAATTTGTATTTAATAGGGAATATAGCCAATATTCAGGAATCGATGGTAAAATTTCAGAACATAATGGAGGAAAATAATAATTTATTTCATAATATTTTTCATAATTTTTTATTAAATCTTTATTTAATATAGAATATTCAAATTCATATGTGCTGTATTTCATTTTATTTTTTATAATCTTATCTTTTTCTATCGAAGGTATTCTAAAACTAAAATATTCATTTAATGTTGAACTATTGGTATCACTAAATAAATCATAATATTGACCCATATTTACATTAAATTTTAAAATTAAATTCCATAAATCAAATAAATTTGTTAAATTTTCATTAAGAAGATAATTTAAACATAATATTTCTAATGTTAGCGAATCTTTTATTATAGGAAAAAATGTTGTCATATTTAATTTTATAATGTAATAAGGGCGAAGTTTGAAAAAATCATCAATTTTTTCTTTTATTTTTGTAAAATCCATTTTATAAAGTTCAGATATATATTTGTCATTACAAGTACTATTGTATGTATTGTAAAATGGTAATATATAAATAAATAATTCATTATTATCGTCAATTGTCAACCAAAAATTATTAATATTACTAACCCATCTTAATATTTCCGGCATATGTCGTACGTTTTTATCATTAATTAATATATCCTTGTCAACTAATTTATATATGTCATTTATGTACCAATAATTATCTTTAAAAATTAAATTTGTTTTGTAATTATAAAAATCAATTCTCGTTAAGTTGTTATCTTTTTTCCATAATAATATATCATCCATATTTATATATGATGTTCCGTCATCAATTATACTAAGGATTTTTACCAAAAAATCAATTTGCTCTTTATTTATTGCATTTAATAAAGCAATATCAATAGATACGAATGTTTCTCCAATACTATTCTTTAAAATATATTTATCATTAAATTCATCTATAAATATATCATATTTAGGATATGAATATTTAGATGTCCCATACATTTTATTATTGCTAATATTCCAAATAAAATTTTGAGTAATGGTTTTATTAGTAATAAAATACGGACTAGTAAATTTAATTCCTTTCCCTTTTTTAATAATATCTCCCGAATAATAATTTTCCATAAAATTACACTTGTTAATATATATTTTTGTATTCTCTATTTCGTTAATTTTTATTGATTTAATTTCTTGATATTTATATTCTTTATTATTAATTATATTTGTATGAATATTATAATTAATTGTTATATAAGTAGCACTTATTATTTTATTATCCACTATATTCAAGTTATATTCATAAATTTTTTTTGTTGTGTTTTCATGTGTTGTGTAAATTTCCACTCCATTCTTTATATTTGTATATATGAATCGTTTATTATCATATTCGTCTTGTGT
>JBDNHS010000581.1:0-9823 GCA_041688685.1 Kapaibacterium sp. (SeqCode) | reverse complement strand
TCTAACTTTAGTATCAAATTATTAAAATTTGATATGTCAAATGCAATGAAAGGTGGTGATGGTAAAACAATTAAATTAGCATCAGTTGTTAGACTATCAGATAACAAAAAATATGTGTCAGAAGATACATTATACAATATTATGGATCCCGCATCTGGTATGAGTGTACCAATTTGGAAAGACTTGCCAAATTCAAACTTAGAAATTGGATTTATTAGATTAGTACCTAATAAGGAAGAACTTTCACTTTCACAAGCAATTTTTGTTGCTAAACCTAAAGGACAACAACTTAGTAGACCAATAGAAACATTTGTATTTGATGTATCTACAAAACCATTTATTTTAGTTGTTTGGATTGGAACAATAATAATAGTTTTGGGTTTTTTCCTTTCAATTTTGAAATATATTGGTCAATCTTATAAGAGAACTGAATATATAGATAATATTAAAGAAAACAAATTAGTTAAAAATGAATTTAAAGAAGCAGTCGTAATTAGAGAAAGTAATTAATTTAACTTATATAAAATATAAAAAAGTTTTGGGAATAATAAATGGTACAGATTAATATAGATTATTTGGGTGACTTAATGTGTAAAGTTACTCATGTTCCTTCTGGAAGTACTTTTTTTACTGATGCACCCTTAGATAATAACGGTGAAGCTAGATTCATTTCGCCTACGGACTTATTAGCTGCTTCTATTGGTTCTTGTATAGCAACTATAATGGGTATCAAAGCAAAAACTAATAATATAAATATAGAAGGATTAAAACTTACTGTTACAAAAGAAATGGATAATTTGCCATTTAGAAGAGTTAGTAAACTAACCGTAAATATTTATTTTCAAAATAGATTAAACGAAAAAGACTTCGCAATTATGCAAAACGTTGTGAATAGTTGTCCAGTAACTAAAAGTTTATTGCCTGAAATCGAATTGGATTATCAAATAATTTTACCAAATTAAATATTACATTAAATAATAATAATTTAAATTAATACATTTATAAATTTAGTGGCATTTAAAATAATCAAACGGCATAAGACAATTATTACATTTATATAATGACTTGCAAGCAGTGGATCCAAAAAAGCTCTGCATTATGGTGTCTTTTGAATTACAATGCGGACAGATTATTTCTGGATTATGATTTAATATTTTAAATAAGTTGTCATCTGAACTTCCAACTGGTGGGGATATTTTAGCTTCCATAAATTTTTCTTTGGAACTTTGAGGCATCCAATCTGTAGACCAAGCAGGTGCAAGTCTTGATTTTACAGTTATTTTATTATAAACTTTAGAATATTTTTTTTGTAATTCTAAGTTTACATCTGATTCAATAACTTGAATTGCAGGACATCCGGAGTATGTAGGTGTTATAATTACTTCTAAATTATTATCAACAACATTAACTTCTCTCAAAATAGCCATATCAATAACAGACATATTAGGAATTTCTGGATCTTTTACATTTTCTAATGTATTCCAAATATCCTTAATTTCATCTGAAAATTGATTTATATAATCTTTATCAATAATATTAGAATTAGTTTTGTTCATTTTGTTACCAATTTGCAGTAGGATAAGCTCGAGGTATATATTGCATTTCAGCTAAAATATGACCCAAGCACTCTGTATGTCTTCCCTTTCTTCCACCAGTTTGCATAAAATCATTTATATTAGGCATACTTAGAGTAGCTTCTTTAAAAGTGTCATTAATTAAAGTCAACCATTTATCTTTAAATAAATTAGTATTTACAGCAATATTTTCTTTTATAAGAGATTCTTCTACTTCATCAATTTCAAACATTTCGCCAACATACATCCACAAAAATTCTAGCGCTTCATTTATTTTAATTTTACTTTCATCAGTGCCATCTCCTAATCTTATTACCCAAGATTTTGTATGTCTAAAATGATATAAACTTTCTTTGTAAGCTTTTGCTGCAATAGCCGCAAATTGTTCATTTTGCGATTTCGTTAGAGCTTCCATAAAAAGCAAATCAAAAGAATCAAACAAAAATTGCTTCACAATTAAGTATGCAAAATCAGAATTATCTTGTTCAACTAAAAGTATGTTTTTAAACTCTCTTTCACCTCTGAAGAATACTAAGTTATCAGCAGTTTCGCCATTGCCTAATAATTCAGCTGAATATTCATAAAATGAAGTTGCTTGACCAATAAGGTCTAAAGATATATTAGTTATAGCTATATCTTCTTCTAACATAGGTAAATGGCCACAACTTTCGGCTAACACTTGACCTAAAATCATTCTATCATCTGCAATTCTTAAACAGTATTCAACTAAAGAATTATAATTACTATTTTCTTTCAATAAACTCATTTATCTTAAATTTTAATTTAAAAATTAATACAAAATATTAAAAATACAATTGATGGACATATTTGATAAACTTTATTGTTAAGCATAATTAATGAACATCTACATTAACACCTTTTGGTATTTTGTAAAAGTTAGGATGTCTATAAATTTTATCATTACCTGGGTCAAAAAATGGACACATATCATCAGGTGTACTTGATATTATATATTTAGAAGGAACAACCCAAATTCCCACAACACTACCACGTCTGCTATAAACATCTCTTGCATTCTGTAATGCCATTTCTGAATCAGAAGCATGAACATTACCTACGTGTTCATAAGGTTTTCCAGTTTTGGACTGACAAAAAACTTCCCACACTGGCATTTGTGTATCATTTAACATATAAAACCTTTAATCAAATTACTACTATTTATTCTATAAAATTTCGAAAGAAAAACAAATTAGAAATTATGCAACTTTTGTTTGATTTTTTTTCGAAGCGTAAGCCATTGCAGCTTCTCTAACCCACTTACCATTGTCATTTGCTTCGTTTCTTGCTTTTAATCTTACTTTGTTCATTACCCCGTTCCCTCTTACTACATCATTAAATTCGTCCCAAATTATTTCTGAAAAATCATAATTTTTTGTTACTTCATTAAATTTTAAATTAGGGTCTGGTATGACCAATCCACGAGCTTCAGCTTGGGATACGGTTTGATTTATAAATTTTTGTCTAAGTGCGTCATTACTTTCTGTTTTAATTCCCCATTTTAGTGATAATTCACTATGTGGTGAGTCTTTATCAGATGGTCCGAACATCATAATTGAAGGCCACCACCAACGATTTAATGAATCTTGTGCCATTTCTTTTTGTTCATCTGTACCATTACATAAAGTTGCAATACTTTCATAGCCTTGTCTGTTGTGAAATGCTTCTTCTTTACAAATTCTTACCAATGCTCTTGAATAAGGTCCATAAGAAGTACCAATTAAACTTACTTGATTTACCATTGCAGCACCATCAACTAACCAACCAATTGCACCCATATCAGACCAAGATAAAGAGGGATAATTAAAAATACTTGAATATTTAGCTTTACCAGTATGTAAATTATCTAGTAGCTCCGATCTATCTACACCTAAGGTTTCTGCAGCATTATATAAATATAAGCCATGTCCGGCTTCATCTTGTACTTTTGCCAATAACACAATTTTTCTTCTCAAACTTGGAGCTCTAGAAATCCAATTACCTTCTGGCAACATACCGACTATTTCTGAATGAGCATGTTGGGAAATCATTCTTATTAAATTTTTTCTATATAATTCAGGCATCCAATCTTTTGGTTCTATTTTTTCTCCAGCTGATATTTTAGCTTCAAATTCCGCTAATCTAACTGGATCTTCACTTATTGCTAGTTCTTTCATAAATTACCTTTATTAAATTTTATTTTATTTTTAATTCTGTTAATGCAAGTTAACGAATAAACACATTAAGTATAAATATATTACACTAATTTAGAAAATCGTAAACAAAAAGTTGTTAAATTTGAAAAATCGAAATCAAAAGGTACTTTTCAAGTTAGTTAGTAATAATAAATTAAATAAAAATTAATAATAATAAATTTTATTAGAATCTATTATAAAGAATGTATGACATTTTTTACTACACCTTGTATTACAAAATTGAAATCAGGTAGTATTTCTATTGGTAAAAATTGTGAATTTGCAGAATGTAAATAAATTTTATTAGATTTAATTCTCAAAGTTTTGACAAACATATCACCATTTAATGAAGCAATAACTATTTTGCCATCTTTAGGAGTTTCATTTTTATCTACAATTAATATATCACCGTTATAAATATTCTCATTTATCATACTTTGACCACTAACTTGTACTAAATATAGATTTTTAGGATTTGGTGCCAAAAGTGTATTCAAATCTATGGATAAATTATTATTTAAATCATTATCAATATTGTCGACATTACCAATGTAATTTTCATTAACTATAGTGTCAATTAAAAGTTTATCAATATTTTTATTATTTACTTGTTTACTTTGGCTTAAATTATTTTTTTTACTTTGAGGAACTAAAGCACTGTAAACTTCCCCTTCATAATTAAATTTCAATTTAATATCTTTTATTTCTTTTGCTTGTAATGACATCTTTGATTTTTGATAATTTAAAATATTACTATTGAAATAATAATACTCAATATTTGTGCCGTTTTAGTATAAATTTATGATAATTGTAATATATTTAAAATCATTTTAATTAAATGTATGAATAATTTTAGTTACTACTCCTAAAATTTCATATTTAAATTCATCACCTATATCTACTGGAAAAAAATTTTGCGAGTGAGACTCTAAGTAAGTACTTCCTTTATAAAACCTATAATATTTAATCATATAAGTACCATTAATTTTAGCGATAACAATTTTCCCATCAATAGGAGTAAGTGATTTGTCAACTATTAATATATCTCCATCACAAATCCCTGCTTCTCTCATATCATCACCCTTTACCTTTGCGAAAAAAGTAGAAAGTGGATGTTCTATAAGATATTCATTCAAATCAATTTCTTTGTCAATATGACTCTCTACAGGTTCTCCTACCCCAGCAGAAACGGACATAAAATACAATGGTATGTTTGCTTTATTATTGTTGTTAATAGAGTTATGTGGATTATATGAGAATAGATTTGATTGATTAATTTCATTTAATTCTAAACTAACTTCAGAATTAAAATTAATAAATTCGATTTGATGATTCATTTTATCCCCCCAGACAAAAGTTGTGTATCAAAATATTTTTAAAAGTAATTTTATCGAAAGTAATTACAAAATAATAGTTAGTCATTAGGTTTGATAGCAGGCAATATAGATTTTACTATTAAATCTACGGCTTCCAATACCTTATCTTCATCTTTGAATATATCTCTAACTTGATTTTTAGGGTCAGCTAATTTCATTCTTGCATCATAAATGTAGCCATTTAATAATATTTTATTACCCTGAATATTAAAATTACCAGAAATTACTTTTTTTATATTTAAAATTTTGACCGCTTTCCATAAGTCAGAAGTATATTGAGGATTGGAAGGATCTAAATTCAAAGTTGCCAAAACATCTTCTACAGAATCTGCTGGTACAACATAATAAAACTTACTTTCTGGATCAGCTAATTTTAATTCTTTAAAAATTGAATCTTGCAATTCATAACAAATTATATTTTTTTCTATTTTCCCGTCCATATTTTGAAATGGCAAAACAGCAATTCTAACTTGAGCGAATATACAAATGTTCAAACTAACAATTAATACTAAAACTAAAATTAGAAATCTTATATTAATATTATTTTTAAACTTATTTAATTTCATTTTATATTTCATTTATAATAATCAGATAGTCATAAACCTAAGTTTTTAAATTATCTAAATAATTTTTTATTTCTTTAAAGGATAACTTAAGTATAACTCCATATTCTTTTGCTTTTTCCCAATCATGAGCTCTTGCAATTGCCATTAATTCAATACCCATATTACCTATATTAATTATTCCAAATTGTAAGCAAGAACCTTTAAGAGTATGAGCTAATCTATATAATTCAGTTTCATTTTCTGTTTCTACATAATTATCATACACTTCGTCCATATCTGTTATCCAGGTATCTACAAATTCTGGGAGTAATTCTAAAACAAATGGGTCATCAGGCATTACAAAATCCATATCTTCTCCCATAAATTAAATAATAATAATTTATTATCTTGTAATTTAAAAAAATAATAAATTAATAAAAACTAAACTATACAACAAAAATAATAAACTATTTACAAAAAACAAATCATTTGATAATATTATTATTTTATTAACTTGTTTTGATAATATTTTACGGTATTTACAATACCATTTTCAAAACTTATTTGCGGATCCCAACCACTTACTAAATTAATTTTATTATAAGAACAGCAACTTCTTCTTTGTTCTCCGGCCTTAGCTGGTCCATGTTTTTTTTCTACATCTATTTTAATATTTTTTTTCAATGTTTCAAAAATAGTGTTTACATTAGTTTCTTTTCCAGTAGTTACATTATAAATCCCCTCAATATTATCATTGAGAGCTTTTATATTAGCATCTACAACATCTTCAATATAAATATAATCTCTTGTTATTAGACCATCACCATTGATTATTGGTTGCTCATTATTTAACATTTTATCTATAAATATCGCAATTACACCTGCCTCACCGTGAGGATTTTGTCTTGGTCCAAATACATTTCCATATCTAAAAGCAACATAATCTAAACCGTAAACTTCTTTATAATAAAACAAATACTTTTCATTTACCATTTTTGAAATTCCATACGGCGAGCAGGGATTCAAAGGATGAGTTTCAGGTGCTGGGAATTCTATTTGCTCTCCATAAACGGTACCACCAGATGAAGCAAAAATAATTTTTTTTACATTTGTTTTAACACAAGCTTCATAAAGATTTATTCCACCCAAAATATTTACATTTGCATCAAAGGTAGGATCTTTGACTGATAACCTAACATCCATTTGTGCAGCGTGATGACTTACAATATCAAATTTCTCATTTTCGAATAAATTTAATAAATTAGCATCTTGTATATTCATATTCACAAATTGTGCTTTTTTATTAATATTTTCAACCAAACCTGAATATAAATTATCTAGAACAATTACACTATGCCCCATTTCAATATATTTATCAACAATATGTGAACCTATAAATCCAGCACCACCAGTAACTAAAATTTTCATTAGATTTTTTCCAGTATTTTATTAAAGAAACTAATATTTAATAATATTTTTGTATTTTTGTTAATCATATAATAAATTTATTTATTAATTTGTTTTATATCTTTTTTATAAATGTAATAAACTATTAAATTTAATTATTATTTCTTTTATTTATTACTTTTATTAAATTAGTATTTTCAAAAAAGTTAACTTTTATGCATTATTCAACACCAATAACACAAAGATTAAAAAAATTAATTCGTTCTTTGCACCAAAAACAGTATAGAGATCATCACGGATTGTTTATAGCTGAGGGTGAAAAACTATGTACAGAATTATTAAAAAGTGAATACACTGCAGAGACAGTTGTATTTAGAGATATGCCATCTTCAGATGTCATTGATTTAGTTGATGCTTTTACAGATAAAGGTGTCTCGGTAAATTCTGCTCCAAAACATTTGTTTGACCAAATGTGTGAAGCGAAATCCCCTCAAGGAATTCTCGCAGTCATAAATAAAAAAACATCAAAAATCAATAAAAAAGGTAATTTTATTATTTTAGATGGAATTTCTGACCCAGGTAACGTAGGTACTATAATACGTACTGCTGAATGGTTTGGAATAAAACAAATAATACTGACTGGAGACTCTGCTGATTATTTGAGTCCAAAATCAGTAAGGTCAACTATGGGTTCTATATTTAGAACAAATATTGCTCATAGTGATGATATTATTGAATTTTTGGATAAAACTTTTCCACAAGCAACATTATATGGTGCAAGTTTGGATAGTAAAAATAATATTGGAGATGTATCTACTACTGGACAGTTTGGAATAGTTTTTGGCAGTGAATCTCATGGTATATCAGAAAAACTACAAGAAAAAATCAATGAGACCTTTTTAATTAAAGGGGCTGGTAATTCAGATTCTCTTAATGTTGCTGTGTCTGTAGGAATTACATTATATCACTTTAACAAAACCCCTAAATCTAAAAAGTAATTTCAAAATAATATTTTTAGAAAATAATTTAATTTGTTTTATAAATAATAATGAATATTTTTATTCTACATTTAACTCTTATTTTAATTGGTTATTTATTTGGGTCTTTTCCCTCAGGAGTAATTTTAAGTAAAACTTTTTTTGGGTTTGATATAAGAACCAAGGGAAGTGGTAATATGGGTAGTACAAATGTTTTTAGGATTTTAGGTAAAAAGTGGGGAATTTTAGTTCAAATTTTAGATTTGTTAAAAGGATACATTCCAGTACTTATTTGTGGTTATATTTTGTATCTATTTAATTTTAATGAATTAGACCAAAATTCTTTAATGTATTATAAATTGTTAATTGGTGTTTCTGCAATTTTAGGACATGTTTTTTCAATATTTGTTGGATTTAAAGGTGGTAAAGGTATAAATACTTCTGTAGGAATGTTGTTAGCCTTAGACCCTATCGGAATATTATTTACATTTTTAGTATTTTTGATAATATTAGTGTTGACTGGTTATGTTTCTTTAGGTTCAATTATTGGCTCAATGTTTTTAGTTTTTTCGATATATTTTAGAGAAAATATTTTACATCAAAATGTTATAGGATATGAAGTATTGTTTGTTTTTTCAGTTTTTATTTCAATGTTAATTATATTTACTCATAGGTCTAATATAAAAAGATTATTTACAAGAACTGAAAGTAAGTTTGAAAATTTCTTATTAAAAAATTTAATCAAAAAAATAGTTAAATAATAAATACAAATTTATAAGGCACTAACATTTTTTTAATTAATATTATACTTGAATATTTTTTTGGATTTAGTGATTAATTTAAATAAAAAAAAAGAAAATATAATAGTAGTAGGTGCTGGAAGTTGGGGTACATCTTTAGCGGTATTACTAAATTTTAATGGTCATAATGTATGCTTGTGGTCGTATGATATTGAATTAATTAGCAAAATTAAAAAGAATAGATTTAATAATGATTATTTAGCAGATATAAGATTAGAAGAATCAATTAGATTGAGTTCAAATCCAGATGACATTTTGGAATATGATTATATTATCAATGTTGTCCCAACCAAATATATAAAAGAACATTATAAAAACTTAAATATAGATCTGTCAAATAAATTTATCATTAATTGCTCAAAAGGTATAGAATACCAATCTGGTAGGAGAATTTCAGAAATATTCAATATAGAATTTGAAGTACCTACCCAACAGTATTGTGTATTAACCGGTCCAAGTCACGCAGAAGAGGTTTCAACTAATTCATTAACTTCAATTTTATCTGCTTCAATAAATAATAATTTAGCTATTAAAACACAATTATTATTTTCTAACATATTTTTTAGAGTTTATACTTCTAACGATGTAATCGGAGCTGAAATTGGTGGAGCATTAAAAAATATAATTTCAATTGCCTCCGGAATTATTGATGGGCTTAGATTAGGAGATAATGCCAAAGCAGCCTTAATCACAAGAGGATTAGCTGAGATTTCAAGATTTGGTGCTTTTTATAATGCACAAATAATGACTTTTTCTGGACTCAGTGGATTGGGTGACTTGTTTGTTACATCAATTAGCCAACACAGTAGAAATAGAAGACTTGGAGAATTAATAGGTAGAGGCTTTAGCCCAAATAATATTATTAATGATACCAAAATGATTGCTGAAGGTTATTATACAGTAAAAGCAGTCTTTGACATTTGTAAAAATAATAATATTGAAATGCCCATTA
>JBDNHS010000580.1:0-4663 GCA_041688685.1 Kapaibacterium sp. (SeqCode) | reverse complement strand
TTTTTATATTTATTTTTTTTGCCAATCTGTAATTAATTTATTCTTTAAAGTTGTAAATTGTAATTATTAACTTAATTTTAAATTATTTTTAAATTAAATTATAATCAAATCAGAATTAAAATATAATTACAAATTTAGTGCCAGTTTTAAATTCAAATAAAATCAATCACTTAATAAAAACAATATGTTCGATAATTTATATGTAGTATTAATTTTATTATTTTTGACAATTTTCATTTTTTCGTCATTGCCCAAGATTTTTAAGTCTCCATACTTATTTTTCTTTAAAAATATTTTCGCTTCTTGGAAATTATTTGATGTTTCTGATTATAAATTAATTGTAAAATATAAGGTTTCAAATAAAGTAACAAATAATAATGAAAAATTCGAAGAGTTAAATTGGACTGAATTTCAGAACAAAACAAGCCTTAGTCTTTCAAGTATTTTGTTTAATCCAAAGGGCAATTTAATGCTTTATTATAAATCAAATTTATTAAGTTTGGCAAATGAGTTAAGTGAAATTGAAGAAAGTGGAAATAGTGAAAGTTTGACAATTCAAGAAAATATAAGCTATAATATTTTGTTAAAATATGTTCAAAAAAGAATTATTGATGAAAGTAAAGAAAATAGTTATATATCTGGAATAAATAGTTTGGAAGATTTAAGATATGTATTTAAAATTGTTAGTATAGACTCAAAAAACAAGATCGAAGAAGATATACTTATTTCTCCCACTTATAGTATAAATCTTTTATAGTAAATCTTTTATAGTAAATCTTTTGTAGTAAATCTTTTGTAGTAAATCTTTTGTAGTAAATCTTTTGTAGTAAATCTTTTGTAGTAAATCTTTTGTAATAGAATTTTTGTAGTATGATTTTTAATCTTTTTTGAATTAACTTTATGACAATATTAGGTATTGATTTTTATAGATTATTTTTGAATGCAGATATAAATTTAATTTACAATTTATTTATAAATGTATTCGCAATTATATTAATATTACAAACTTTTGAATTATTAAACTTATCTCGCTATTTCATAAGAAATGACAAAATAAATGGTGAAATATTAGACGAAGAAAAATTAAATTTTGATACCAATTCTAGTCTTATTTGGGATTATAATATAATCAAAAGCCAATACTCAAACTTTAATAAATCAGTAAGAAAGATAATTGATTTTTTCCTCATTGACCAAAACTTCAAAAAACTACTTTATGCTAATGTATTACTGTCAGCAATATTGATAGTCAATAATATTATTACATTTTTTCCAATTAATTTCATAATTATATTCTTACTTATATTTATACAATTGTTGATTTCTAATAGATTTGGAGGCAGTTTTAATGGTGCTTCGGATAGTATGATTGTATTGATTTTGATTTCAATATTATTTTTTGAATCAGATGAAGTTGCGAATTTATTTGATGTAACAATTAAAAGTAATTTAAATCAAAAATTGAGTTTTATTTATCTTACTTTTAATGTTTGTAATTCATATTTTAGTGCTGGTTTGGTAAAGGTAAAGGAAAAAAATTGGCTAAAAGGATTAGCTTTGAGAATATTTTTGAAAGAGTCAATAATAGAGTCCAAACTAAAAAACAAGATTTTAGATTTGTTAAAAATAGATATAATCTCAAAATGTGCTTGTATTTTTATTATCCTTTGGGAAATAAGTATAATATTTGTGATTTTTATGCCTAATTATTTGATAATTTACTTAACATTTGGATTAATTTTCCATTTTTCCAATTATTTGCTTTTTGGTCTAAATCGATTTTTTTTGCTTTGGATAATTACCTACCCTATTTTACTTTACACTTCAATTCACTATTTATCTACTCTTGGTATGTGTGTGCTATGATTAATTTATCAATTAATTTATCTCTTCAATCTGACAAATAGAATATACAACTATACCTTCAGAGCGACCAATAAATCCCATTTTTTCGTTAGTTGTTGCCTTAACACTCACTCTATTTACCGGCAAATTACATATTTTAGCGATATTTTCTTTCATAAGAGTTTTATAGGTTTTCAATTTAGGTGCTTCTAATACTATTGTGATATCAATATTTATTAACTTTAAATTTTGGGCATTCATAATTTCAAGAGCTTTTCTGACAATTAATTCACTGTCCATATTTTTAGTTTCTTGGATTGTGTCTGGGAAATGTTGCCCAATATCATCTTCTCCAATTGCACCGAAGATAGAATCTGCCAAAGCATGAAACAAAACATCACCATCACTATGTGCAACTGTCCCAATTGGCGAATCCAAATTAATTCCACCCAAAATAAAACTTTCCCCAGCCGATAATTGATGTACATCAAATCCTAATCCTACCATATTTCACCTTAATTTACCTTATTATTTCTATCATTTTTATCGTTTTTATAATATAACTAAAATAAAGATTATTCTAAATCAAAAAACTCTAACGCTAATTTTTTAAATTCTTGCTTTTCTGTAATCATAAACGGATGTTTTCCAAAATCATAAATTTTTAGACTTGAATTTGGAATATCATCTGCAACTTCTTTTACTTTAATATCAGTATGTGGAATGAGCTCATCACTGATTGCAGCCACACACAATACTTCACAGACAACATTTTTAAAATCACCTTGAATTGTTTTTATAGATTTTGTGCCACATCTAACCATCAAATCAATATCTTGGTCAACCACCTGCTCCCAATCTTCTCCGTTCATACTTTTCCAAAAAGCGGAACTCATTAATTGAGATTTTGCTCTTGTTCTACGGCTAACAATTATTTGAGATTCCTCTAAATTAACTCCATAACCCATAAAACTATCGGCAATGAATTTTCTAACTTTATCAGAATTTCTCGTGATGTAATTCAATCCAGTCAATGCACCACCACTTGTGCCGACGATGTCTATTTTGTCAGTTATATTAAGATGTTTGATTAATTCTTCAAGGCACAAAGAATTATAATTCCAATAATCATCTCTAAAATGTGAAACTCTTTGTGATTGTCCCAAACCAGGGTAATCAAAAACTACTACATTGTAATACTTCTGAAAAATATGTATTTCTGACTTAAACATTTTGGAAGATACACTATTACCGTGAAGTAAAAACAAATATTCTGTTTCATTTTTTTTAGAATTGTTTTTGGTAATATTTTTAGTAATACTATTGTGAACCAAAGGAAATACATTATAATAAATATCTAAATCATCAAATTTGAAAGTTGGCATATATTAAGATCGAATTTATTTACAGAATTAAACACAAATATTAAACAAATTATGGAATCAGGTATTGAATAGAAAACGATTTATAATTCTAACTTATCATAACTACTTATCCTTTGAACTCATCAATAAAATCTTTGAAATATTCTTTATGTTTAATAAGAATTAACACATTAACCATTATAAACATAACTATAAAAGTAAATAAATTATCTAATTTAATAATTGTCATATTTTTGATTATCAAAGCAGGAGTATTAAAAAGCATTATTGGCGATAAAATTGATGAAATTATATTTGCAAAATGAACATTTTTTTTGAATAATTTGGAAGATATTGCCCAAACTAAACACCAAAGTATTGCAGGTAGTGGATTAATTACAATTATTGCACCAAATGCAGTGGCTAACCCGCGCCCACCTTTACCTTTCATAAATATATTCAAATTATGACCTAATACTACAAAAATCACTCCGAGTGAAATTTTATACGCATCAACTCCAAAAAATTGGTTTATCATAATTACTGCAAAACTGCCTTTCAGAGCATCTAATAAAAATACAAAAAAAGCAAGACTTTTATCGCCAGTTACATCTAATGTATTGGCTGCACCCATATTTCCAGTACCTTGATTTCTGATATCTTCACCTGTTTTAAGCTTAGTCAAAAAATATGCAGAAGGGAATGTGCCAACTAAATATGCAAACAGGGCAATGATAATATTTGTAATGATGTTATTGATTGTGTTATCCTCTTACTTATGAGCAACTATTATTGATATTTGATTCTTTCAATTTAAGATTTAAATTTGAATTTGAATTTGATTGTGTCTGACGTTTTGTTTCAAATTTTACTTTTAATCAATTTAACATTTTGGATAAGTATAATTAAAACTAAATATTAATCCAAAAAAATACTTATGTAAATTTACTTTTGTATTTTTGTGTAAATTTTTACTTCATAATTGTTAATTAATTAATGGCAGATCAAAATAACTTGCAAAATAAATCTAAAGAAATCATCAATACTAAAGATACTTTAACTACAAAGGTAGGTCAAGTATCTATAATAGGTAAACCAAATGCCGGCAAATCTACTTTATTGAATAGTATATTGGGAGTAAAGTTATCTATCGTAACACATAAACCCCAAACTACTAGAAAAAGAGTTTTAGGTATTTATTCTGATGAAAAAAAGCAAATTATTTTTGTTGATACTCCTGGAATTATTAAGCCAAAATATGAAATGCAGTCTATTATGATGGACTATGTCAATAAATCTTTGGAAGAAACTGATGTAATTTTGGTACTTGTGGATTTGAGTAAATATAAAAGCGATAGTGATTATTTCCATTCTGATGTCATACAAAAAATTGTAAGTGCCAAAAAACCTGTGATTTTATTATTAAATAAAATTGATGTATTTGAAGATGTAAA
>JBDNHS010000579.1:0-7780 GCA_041688685.1 Kapaibacterium sp. (SeqCode) | reverse complement strand
ACAAAATTAAAATTAATTAGTATAAAAATTAAAGTGTAAAGTATTTTTTGTTGAAATTGATTTTTCATAATATGTTTTTCATCATTGAGAATAATTAATTATTATTTGATTTTATAACAAATAGAAACAAATTTTATTTTTAAAAGTTTCAAATTAAATTTTAAATATGTTAAATTTATTAATTTAGGTAAAAAATTGCCAAAAAAAAACCGACAATATTGCCGGTTTTATATTTCAAATAGTTATAGTTTAAATAGTTATTGTTTAAATAGTTATAGTCAAATAATCTAATTATTATTTAATAACTATAATTAAGTAATTATTCGTCTCTGTTGCTTAAAGCAGAATCTACTTTATTCAAAAATTCTGGAGAAGGCTTAAACAATGGCACAAATCTTTTTTCTAATGGCACTAATTCACCAGTTTTAGGATTACGCGCCATTCTTGGTTTTCTACTTTTGCTTTTGAAAACTCCAAAACCTCTTAATTCTATTCTCTTACCGCTAGATATGGCACTTATAACACTCACAAAAAGCCCATCAATTACAGCTTTTGTTTCTACTTTTGTTAATCCTGTTGATTTTGAAATTTCATCAACCAAATCTGCCTTCGTTACGCTTCTACTAATCATCGTTTTTTAACCTTTGAATACTTGTTTTTTTAAATTATCTTTTAAAATGGAAACAAAAATAATAATAAATTGTACTTTCACAAACATTAAGTCTATATTTTATTAAAGTTTAATGTTTTTTTTTTAATTTCTTTATCTTTTAGCAAATAATTCATTAAAAGAATAGGGATTATATTAATTATTCATCTCTTTGTATACCAACGTTTTACTAAATAAATTATTATTTTAACAAACTTAACAATGAAAATAGTTCATTTTTTAAAAAAAAATACGAAAAAAAAATATTTTTTTTTGTTTGTTGGCAAAAAACCATTTAAATTTGTAAACTAACTTGAATAAATTAAATTAATGTTTTTCAAAAAGTTTTCAAAATAGTTTTCAAAAGTATTCTAAAACATTTCTAAAAGTTTACTAAAAGTTAAAGAAATATTAATCTAAATTACCCTTAAGTTTGCCTAAAAAACTTTTTGAAATCAAAATTAAATTGAATTAAAAATGAATTGGTTAAATAATCAGACAAAGCAAGAACAAATTATTCAAAATGAATTTCTGGAGCAAATAAATTTACCGAAACATATTGCCATCATAATGGATGGTAACGGTAGATGGGCAGAAGGTCAAGAGATGCCAAGAGTGTCTGGTCATAGAGAAGGAATAGAAAGTGTTAGAGAAATTATAAGGAATTGCTCTAATTTAGGGGTTGATTTTTTGACTTTATATGCTTTTTCGATTGAAAATTGGAATAGACCTACAGCAGAAGTAAATGCTTTGATGACACTGTTAGAGATATTCTTAAATAAAGAATTAGCTGAATTGAATGGCAATAATGTAATAATTAAAACCATTGGCAAGACATCTTCACTACCCAAAAAAGTACAAAAATTACTTCATAAAGCAATTGAAAAAACAAAAGATAATACCGGTATGACCTTAGTTTTAGCTTTGAGTTATAGTGGGCGTTGGGATATAGTTAGGGCAGTTCAAATGATTTCGCTTGATATAAGACGTTGAAAATTATCACCCGAAGACATTAATGATGAATTGTTTGGCAAAAAACTACAAACTGCCGAAATGCCTGACCCGGATTTATTGATTAGAACAAGTGGCGAAATGAGAATAAGTAATTTCTTGCTTTGGGAATTAGCTTATAGCGAAATATATGTTTCACACAAATTATGGCCCGAATTCCGAATTAACGACCTTTACTGTGCCATCGAATCATACTCTAATAGAGAAAGAAGATTTGGCAAAACATCAAAACAAATCGCAGTAGAAAAAGAGATTTCAGAATCCATAAATAAGAGTATTAACAAAAGTATCAATGAAATTAATCAAATTAACAATATTTCTAATTTAGATACTTCTTTTTCGAGTGATTTGGAGATAAATTTAATTAATAATTCAGAAGTTGAAAATAATCAATTTGAAGAAGGTTTAGTTTTATTAGTTACTCAAGAAAGCTACTCTAATGAGCTGCACAATCAAAATAAGTCTAAATCAACCTTTGACAAAAATAAAGATAAAAGATTTAATCAAAAAAATATAAACGCCTATAATAAAAACTATACTAATTTAAATTCTAATTCTGAAAATTCAAAAAATAAAAATTACTTTGAAAAATTTTTAGAAATTTTTAAATCTAAATAAATTAATATAGTTAATCAAGTTTCAAAATATGCCCTATTTTAATACACAAAAATTCTTTTTCAACTCAGACAACTCAAAAATAATAAACGGAAGTAGTCATTTGGTTAGTAATAAATATACTTTCCAAACCAAATTCAGTTTAGTTGCAATTAATTTGATTGTAATGTTATTTCTGTTATTAAATACCTTTGGGAATTTGCCTTTATTTGCCCAAAATCCAGAATCCAAACAAGAAAGTTATAAATTGATTGGAGTTAGTGTCGAAGGGAATAAATACGCTGATACCGAAACAATCTTAGCAATTGCAGGGTTAATACCTGGTAGCAACATAACATTTCCTTACGATGAAAAAATTTCCACAGCCATTAAAAGTATTTGGGAAAGAAAACAGTTCTCTAAAGTAGAAATTGTTGTTGACAGAATTTTGGATAAAAACATATATCTTACTATTAAGGTTGAGGAAAGAAAAAGAATAAGCGAAGTAATAATCGAAAATAATAAAGAAATAAAATCTACCGAAATTCTGAAAGAAATTAATAAAAGAAAAGGGGATTTGATTTCCGATTATGATTCTTATTTACTAAAGAAAATTATAAAAGATTTATACGAAAAAGAAGGCTTAGCGTTTGCCAAAATTGATGTTAATTTAATTCAATCTGATACTACCGAATATCAAATTCTGAAAATTTATATCAATGAAGGTAATACCTTTTATGTAAATAGTATTAAGTTTGAGGGTAATAGAGATTTTTTGGATGTTGATTTGGTCGGAGTTTTTTCTGATACCAAAACAAAATCTTGGTATGAAATCTGGAAATCTTCTAAATTTGACAAAGTGAAATACAAAGGCGATTTAGAATTACTCAATAAACATTTCAAAAGATTAGGGTATATTGATGCAGAAATTATCAAAGACACTTTGATTTATGATGAGAATACAGAAAAATTAGATATAATAATCACTATGATTGAAGGGAAAAAAGTATTTATTAGAAATATTAAATTTGAAGGGAATACAGTTTTCACAAGTGATGTTTTGAAACGTAGATTAGAATTTAAAGATGGCGATATTTATGACGTCGAAAAATTCGATCAAAATTTAAAATCCAATCAAGACCAAACAGACGCTGCTTCGATGTATAATAATAATGGGTATTTATCTACACAATTAATCAAAGAAGAATTGAGAATTACTGATGATACTATTGATATAGTTATCAAAGTTTATGAAAACGAGAGATTTAAAATAAGAAGAATTGACATTATAGGTAATACTAAAACAAAAGATAAAGTAATTAGAAGAGAACTTTTCACAAGACCTGGAGATTACTTTGATAGGTCTGCAATTATAAATAGTATCAAAGCATTGGGTGTGCTGAATTATTTTAATCCAGAGGCATTGCAGCCCCAAATTATGCCTGTGCCTGGTGATAATACTGCCGTTGATATTACTTACAAAGTAGAAGAAAGATCTACTGATACTTTTAATGCATCTTTGGGCTTTGCTGGTTCATTTGGGCTTACAGGGTCAGTTGGTTTTACATTTAACAACTTCTCTATCACTGAACCATTTCAGGGTGGTGGTGGTCAAATATTCAACTTTAATTGGGAGTTTGGGCAATTATCTCGTTTTCAGTCCTTTTCTATTGGATTAACTGAGCCTTGGTTGAACGATGAGCCTACTACACTTGGGTTTAATCTCTATGACACAAGATATAATCTACCATCATTTAAATTACGTCGTTCAGGTATGAGTTTGAATATCGGTAGAAGGTTCAATTGGCCAGATGATTATTTTAGGGGCGATTGGAGTGTCAGATACCAATACAATGATGTCGGTGATAATCCTACAAATAGTATGTTCCGTAATGGTACTGAATTTGCCTTATCACAGACTTTCTCAAGAACTAACATAAACAATGTTTTCTTCCCAACCACTGGTTCAAGATTTATATTAAATACAACATTGGCGGCAGGTGCTTTGGGAATTGGTACAATCGATTATCTGAAAAATGAATTAACTTTAGATTTTTATAATCCATTACTTAAAGTTGCTGATAACGACAGATTAGTTTTATATTTGGGAACTAAATTTGGGTACTTAGATGGATTAAGCAGTGACTCAAGTTTTAATCCAATTGAACTTTATAGAATGGGTGGAAATGGTTTGGGTCAATTTGGTGTTACACCACTCAGAGGTTATGTTGATCAAGCCTTAGGTAGAGATGGTGGAAGAATTATGTCGCGTTATATCGCCGAGTTACGTCTTGCTATTGCACTTAATCCTATGCCAATTTATTTGTATGGATTTGCAGAGGCAGGGAATGTTTGGGATAAATTCAGTCAATTTGACCCATTTGACTTAAAAAGGTCTGCTGGGCTTGGTGTTCAACTATTTTTAAATCCAATCGGTATAGTTGGATTTAGTTATGGTTATGGATTTGATAAACCTTTAGGACAAAATGAACCATCTGGCTGGAGATTTTTGTTCCACTTAGGACAACAATAATTCAATTAATTTTTGATAAATTATCTTTTTTATTAATTTTGTAATCTAATTAATTGATAATTAAAAAAATCATAAATTGTCTTTATGGTCGTTTGTAGAAAAATCTAAAATAGAAATAAATTTTATATATAATTTAATATTCAAGGAATATAATGAAAATCTTAAAAAAATCATTTACTTTACTTTTTGTAATCACTTTATTTGCATTAAACAATGTAAATACAAATGCTCAAAACCTTAAAATAGGTATCGTTGATGTTGCTGTTGTTGTCGAATCTATGCCAGAAGCTGCACAAGGCGAAAAGTACATAAAAGAAATCAGTACAAAATACCAAGATACTTTATTAGCTATGCAAAAAGACTTAGAAGAAAAATTGGCTCAATACAGAAAACAACAAACTATGATGCCTAAAGACCAACAACAAAAAACTGAAGAAGAGTTACAAGGACAAAATCAACAGTTAATGGCTTACCAACAAAATAAATTTGGTCAAACTGGCGAATTAGCTAAAATTAGAGAAAATGTATTAACTCCTTTGCGTGAAAGAGTTGTTTCTGCAATCAAAGAAGTTGCAAAAGCAGAAAAAATGAACTTTGTTTTTGACAAAACTAACGCATCAGTATTATATGCTGAAGATAAATTTGACATTACTTATTCGGTAATTGACAAAATTAAAAGAGGCGTCGAAAATAACGGTACTACAAAACCAACTGGTAAATAAATTTGTAAATAAATTTGTAAAGAATATTTCAAAAAGTATTTTTATTCAAGGACAGGTCAAGCGATCTGTCCTTTTTTTTGTGTATAAATATTTCTTCTTTTCTTTAATGTAGAGGCGACCGGCGGATCGACTTCTTTAGTTTTAATTTTGATTTGTAGATAAGAAAAAGAAGAGAAGTATTTTTTATTCGGTAATATTTTAAAGGTATAATTAAATAAATGGTTTTGAGACCCCACCCCGTGAAAATGGATTTTCAAGACCAGCTCCGAGGCAGGTTTTTAAGAGATAGAATCATTCCCATCTAAATCACTGTAAATTATAGGATTACTGCCGAATGCACTATAACCACTCAAATGTGGATATTTCGCACGTAATGGCTCTTGGTTTCTACGCATTGCCACACGGGTATCGTATCCAAAATTTCCAAAATCAAGGTAGTTACCGTCTGCGTTCATTTCTCTATCCTGTTCGTGAGTACCATTATAGCCGTATCTTGCACCTGTTGGGTTATAGCTAACTATGAGGTTATTCCCATCCCATTGATTTTGGATTATATAATTTAGATACATTTTTCATTTTTTCAAACTCACTGTTTAAATAAGAATCATTACCAGCGTTTATATAAAAGGATATATTAATTAACCAAATATAGTAGTTAGGTTTTGTAAGAATCAGTTTTGTATCATATATATTAGAAAATGATATACAAATTAGATTATCATTAATTTCCCATAAAATATTTAATATATCTGGGTAAATTAAATCTTCACTTTTATCTAACAATATAGAAAAATTAGTTCCATAAAAGTTTTTTAATATTTTAAAGTTTGTTTTTAAAAAATTATGTATACTGTCTTTAATTAATTTATCAATCATTGTTTTCCCACTTAGAAAGTCTTTTCTAAGTAACAAAGATTGAATATGAGAATGATTATCAATTCCCATGTAAACCATATCATACTGCAAATTAGTATCTATAATTTCGTTATCAAATAATGGGTCATGGTAAGATCTTTGCGGTTTATTAAAAAAATCAAATGAAGCATCAATTTTTGTAGTATCATAATCTTTAAACAAATCATATTCTTTTATAAATAATCCTAAAATATTTGGCTTTAAATCAAATAAATTATTAGGTATTTTTTATTTTTTATTTTTATAATTTTCATGTTCATATCTTACATCATTGGGTGGATAACCAGGGGAAAAAATAGAAATTACAAGCAAAACAAATAATACAAAAACTATTATTAATATACCTATTGTTATACTAAAATATTTTATATACTTTTTAATTATTTTTTTCATAATTACTCACATTTTTCTTAACTAAAGGTTTTACAAAACTTGGATAAAATGGCCATCCATGATTACCACCTGATAATCCTATTGAATCCAAAATACCATTATTGTAGCTCAGCTCGTTAATTTTCATACCATACGGATAATACTCGCTCTTACTCAACAAATCCACCATAAATGGCTGTGATGGAGACCCAGTCGGCATTTTCACATCTGAGAAGGTAACCTCGCACATTACCGAGATGATCTTTCAGTTCATAAGATTTTTTGCCTAATTGACGAGAGAAAATATTATTTGTTATGTCTTCTTTCATTTTTATTATTGCCTTATCATTTTTATCTCGCCTATTTTCTTACTTCCTGTTATGCTGTCTGGCTGTGGAGAAAATTCGCCTGATTTTATATCCCATATTAGCACAGAATCCATTGGCAAATAAAAAAAAGAATAACTAACTATATAATTGTTATAACCACCAGTAAAATAATAAGGTTGATTTTTCCCATTTACAATTGTATCTTTATTTATTTCAATTTGCCAAGTTTCGTTCAAAGATTCATAAACATTTATTTCTTTAAATACTATTATTAATTTATAATTTACATCTATCGAATCCCTATGTGTTATTTCAGGATACGAATACTCAGAACTCCAGTTTTCTTCTAACCAAACATTTTCAACATTAAAAGTATCAACACCAGGTACTTCTATTACATTATTTGGGATTTTATATTCATATTTAAATACTTTTCTTAATTTAGATTCAGCAATACTTTCACTCCTACAACCGCCAATTTCTCTATTCAATAGGTGTAAAATTACTATTGGTCCACAATAATAAACTAATAAGATTAAACTAAGCAATATTAATGCAAACTTTATTATTTTTTTCATTTTTTTAACTCCCATTCCCTTTTTAAAATTATCTTTTTATTTATTTTGCTTTGCATTCTCTATTCCCATTATAATTT
>JBDNHS010000578.1:0-3098 GCA_041688685.1 Kapaibacterium sp. (SeqCode) | reverse complement strand
ATCCTAATTGGAATGTAGCAATTCGAGGATTAAATTCATTAGTGAGCTTTACAATTGTGTTATTTGGAATTAAGTTTATCAATGGGTCATTGACTGCATAATTATCAAAGACTGGACCCAATTGATATGATAATTTTGCAAAAGTAACAAAAGCACCATCATTGTCTGAATATAATTCGTAATTATAACCAATATTTATTTCTGTTAAAGTGTTAATTTTTGAATTATCAAAATCCACCGAATTTATATTTGAAGATAATGGTATTCCATAAGTAAATCCAAGACTAACTCCAGAAATAGAAATTGCTGGCGAAAAAGATAAAAACGTCAAATTGTGTGGATACTTTTGATTAGTATTTCCATCATTAATGTTAAATTGATAATTAGAATAAAGTATATCAAATAAAAATGAATTGGAGTATTTATCTTCTTCTTTAAAAAATTTATATTTTGTTCTAATACCAAAATCAGGTATTTGAGCAAAACCAATATCATTTTTTCTACCTTCAACTGGAGTTATTGCATTAAAACCCACTTTATAAGCTAATATAAAACCCATTTGGAAATTATCTGTCTTTTTCTCATTTTCTGAATTATCTCCAGGAGTTTCATCGGAAATATCTTCAGAATTTGCAACTAAATAAGTTTCATTATCAGCTAAATTTATATTAGAGTAAAGTAAATTGCAATTATAAATAAATAATATTGCAATAACAGATATTAATTTTATACTAATTTTAATAGAATTTATCATTTTAATACATTAATTTGGCTAATAATAATCATTTTGTTTTATAAATGATTGATTTAAAATAATAAAATCAATTATTATGCCCTTTTTGTAAACTTTAATTTAAACAAAAAAGTAGTTTGTTTACTTAAAAACAAACTACTTTCATTATCAATTTAATTGTGTTTTTTAATTTTTTTTTACAAAAATTATTAAATCATACTCTAAGATAAAAACATATTAAATTTTATCCATAATTGAATTTATGTCTTCTATTTTATAAAACTGTTGTTGTGAGTTAGACATATTTTTAAGATTAAATCCCTTTGAATTATACTCTTCTTCACCAATAATAATCAAATATTTAGCATTAATTTTATTTGCTTCTTTTAATTGCGATTTGAAGGATTTTCTTTGTAGATCGTAAGTAACCATAAAATTATTTTTTCGTAATTCATTAGCAATTTCAAACAAATATGACTGATAATCAACATTCATTATGGCAATATAAAAGTCCATATTGTCTTTTTCTATTTGTTGGTTTTCAGCTTCTAACATTAACAATAATCTTTCTACTCCAAAAGCAAAACCAACAGAAGGAGTATTCTTACCGCCCAGTTGTTCAAACAAGGTATTATATCTACCACCACCACCAAAAGCATCTTGTGAACCCAATGCATTACTTTGAAATTCAAATACGGTGTGAGAGTAATAATCAAGTCCCCTAACTAACTTTGAATTTATTTCAAAGTTTATTTCCAATTCATTTAATTTACTTTTAACATAATTAAAATGTTCATTACTCTCATTATCAAAGAAATCAAAAATTTGTGGTGAATTTTCAACAATTTTGATATCATTTTCATATTTAGAGTCTAAAATTCTTAAAGGATTTTTAATAAGTCTAAATTTACTTTCTTCCGACAAATTTTCTTTGTTACTTTCTAAATATTTTACTAAATCTTTTGTATAATTTTCTCTTACATTTTTATTACCAATAGAATTAATATTTAATTTAAAATCTTTTAATCCTAATTCTTTGATAATATTTTTAGCCAAAAGTAATACTTCAATGTCTGCTTCAGGATTTGAGGTAGATAAGCATTCGGCACCAAATTGGTGGAATTGTCTAAACCTTCCTTTTTGTGGTCTCTCATAACGAAAGAAAGGTCCAAAATACCATAATCTTTGGAGTGTGTCTCTATTAGTAAGATTATTTTGAATAACAGCTCTTACTAAAGAAGCTGTCATCTCTGGTCTTAATGTAATTGAGGTATCACCTTTATCCAAAAAAGTATACATTTCTTTATTTACAATATCAGTATTATCGCCAATACTTCTAGAAAATACTTCTGTACTTTCAAAAATTGGAGTTCTTAATTCATCATAGCCAAATTTTTTGGTTACATTTCTGAATACATTTTCAGCAAATTGCCATCTTATTATCTCATCAGGTAAAATATCTTTTGTACCTCTTGGAGCTTGTATCATATTATTCGAGTTTATATTTAGTTAAATGGTAATAAAATAATAATAATAAATAGAACTTATTTGTAAATATTATTGTTAAAATCACTATTAAAATTACTGAAAGTAATAATAACTTAATGGAAAATAATTAATCTTTTTATTAATGTTACTGTTGGGGTATTTAAAATTAAATTATATACACCTGAAGGCAGATTTTTTGTGTCAATTAGTCGATTGTACTTACCAGGTATCAAATAACTATTTTCTATCTGGAAAATATTAATACCGTAAATATCATTTAGAGTTAGTTTTGTTAAGCCACTTTCAGATACAGAAAAATCAATATTTGTAAATTCATTCGCAGGATTTGGATAATTTTGTGTTAAATTAATTTCACCTTCTGAATCAAATAATCTCGGACCACCTTCATTACAATAACCTTTCAATAGAAATACTGTATTATTTTCAAAAATAGCAATATTACCACTTGAATTTATTGTAGTTTGCTCTATAGTTATATTTGAAATTGTATCGTTACCTAATCCAACTACAAATGGGATTTTTAATATAGTAAATTGTTGGTTTTCATTAAGTGTGTTTTTGAATAAATCATTGTTCAAAGGTACTTCAACTTCGATAATTCTCTCTTTTCCTATAATTTTATCTGAAATAAAATTACCAATAGGTTTGAGTAAGGTAGAATTAAATTTAATTTTAGTTGTTATTGAATTAATATTAGAGTTAAGTTCTTCAATACTTATTTTATTCACAAGTCATTCTAATTCTACAATATTGTTAACTTCACCTTCAAATTTATTCATCGAAATTGACAAAGAATCTATTTTTATATTTTTTCCAGAACCAATAAGTAAAATTTTAGAAGGTGAATCATTCCCGT
>JBDNHS010000577.1:0-1880 GCA_041688685.1 Kapaibacterium sp. (SeqCode) | reverse complement strand
CAAGATAAAGAGGTAATTAATTTTAAGGAATCAAGTTCTAAAAGATATAGAACTAATTCAAAATATGAAGGATTAGTAAATGTATTTGGTAAAGAGGTTCTAGAACAAATACAAAAGACGCGACCATTTATTATTGGTTCTGGAGCTATTGGTTGTGAATTAATTAAAAATTTAGGCATGTTAGGTGTTAAGGAAATGTATTTAACAGATATGGATTATATTGAAAAATCAAATCTTAGTCGCCAATTTCTATTTAACGATGAAGATATACGTAAATCAAAAGCACAAACTGCTGCTAAAAAGATTAAATTTATGAATCCAGATACAACGGTTACAGTTTTTGAACAAAAAGTATGTAAGGAAACTGAAACAATATTTAATAGTGAATTTCACAAAAGAGTAGATATATATTTAAATGCATTAGATAATCAGGATGCAAGAATTTATATGGACCAACAAGCAATTAAATATACTAAACCTTTAATTGATTCAGGAACAACAGGAGGTAAAGCAAATATTCAAGTTGTAGTACCACATTTAACTGAATCATATGGTTCGTCAAAAGACCCGGATGACAAAGTTGGTATTCCCATTTGTACAATTAAAAGTTTTCCATTTAAACAGGCTCATACAATTCAGTGGGCTAGAGAACTATTTGAAACAGAATTTAATGAAATTCCATCTAAAATACACAAATATGCAACTGACAGTCTAGAGACGTCTACACCAAGCGAAATAGCTGGAATGGTTAAACAATTATACAAATATAGAAATTTCACGGTTAACAAAGAGGGATTTTATTCAGTATTATTTCATATATTTGTTGAAAACTTTGATTATGGAGTAAAAGAACTATTAAAAAAATATTCAGACCCCGAGAAAAAAGCAGAAGTTGAAGGTAAAGTTTTACCTGCAATATTAGATATATGTTCAATGAGCAAAGAATTAGGTTCTTTTATGACATATGGTTTTAATATAATGAATCAAATGTTTAATACTAATTTTGAATATAAGGCAGATGATTTTGAAAATTTACCAGCTGATTCTTTAGATATTAATTATGAAAAAATTTTAGAAACCAATGGATGGGAATATGCCAATTCTATTATCAAGACTTTATCTCCAGTTATTAAAAAAATAGACTTTGAAAAAGATGATGATGGATTAGGACATGTTCAATGGCTTTTAACTGCATCCAATGTTCGTAATTCACAATATAAGATTGAAGAGGTGGACTTGTTTACAACCAGAAAAATAGCGGGTAATATTATTCCGGCAATGATTACAACCACTTCACTAGTTTCCGGATATCAAATTTTGGAATATATTAAATTGATTAAATTTAATAAGCGGGGAGTAAAACCGAATAAATCGGATATAGACCTATATAAAAATCGATTTGTAAATTTAAATACTAATTATATTGACGGAATAACACCTAGTCAAGCATCAATTACAAAATTAGGTTCACTAGACTTTAGTTTGTGGGATAGAGTCGAAGTAGATAATAACTGTGTGGAAAAAATTATGGACTATGTGTATAAACTTACCGGTAAAAAAGTGGATTATTTGATGCATGGTAATGAGGTAGTGTATGACGGTGATTCAATATATAAGAATTATGTGGATCTAAAATCTATGAACTTGGTTTCACTAATAGAAGATGTTGAAGGCGAAGTTCCTATTTATTTGAAACAATAAATTTTTTATAAAAAATTGATATTTTATCATAATAATTAATAATGGTTAAATAATAAATAATAAATATAATAATAAAGTCATTCATGAATAATATTTCTACTAACAACATAATTAACAATAGTCAATTACCAGATATAGATGAACCAGAACCCCAAGAATTAAAACATTTTGATGATTTG
>JBDNHS010000576.1:0-2303 GCA_041688685.1 Kapaibacterium sp. (SeqCode) | reverse complement strand
TTTTATTTTAAAATATATTAAAGTAATAACAATATATATATAAAACGATGCAAGATTTACATAGATATAATGAAAAAACCTCTAAAATAGATAAAATAGAATTTACTGTTTTGGGTAATAAGGAAATAAAAAATATGTCGGCATTGGGAAAAGATACACCAGGTTTGTTAGTACCAGACCTTTATGATAATACAGAGCCTAAAAAAGGAGGGCTAATTGACCAGCGAATGGGTATTACGAATAATGATTTAGAATGTACAAAATGTGGTTTTGGTACAAATTATTGTCCCGGGCATTTTGGTCACATTGATTTAGCAGAAAAAGTATTTCATATGGGTCTTTATGATTATGTTTTGTCATTTTTGCGTTGTGTTTGTCCAAGATGTTCTAAATTATTAGTATATAAAAACGAAGATGAATTAATAGAATTATTAAAAAATAAAAAGGGGAAAAATAGATTGAGTGAATTGAAAAATATGGTTAAAAATGTAACATATTGTCAAAAACAAAATTTTGGATGCGGTGCACCAATTCCTAAAATTAAAAAGGATATTCGCAAGTCAACCGCAGTAGTGAATATAGTAGCAGAATATCAAACAAATAATGCAACTGAAGAAAATCCTGATAAAAAACCTATGAGGGAAGATTTAACGCCTGAAAAATGTTTTAATATTTTTAAAAATATTAGTGATGAAGATTGTTATATTATGGGCATTGATCCTAATAAAACTAGACCAGAAGATTTAATTCATTCAATTTATCCAATTGCTCCAGTTCCGGTAAGACCTTCGATTCGTGGTGATTTTTCATCATCTGTAACTAGGGAAGATCAGCTTACTGTGAAATACGCAGAAGTGTTAAAGGCAAACTTAAGATTATTAAAACATAAGGAGAGTATGAATGAAAATGCAATTAAATTTTTTCAGCTTCATATTAGTTATTTACAATATCACATTGCAACGTTGTACGATAATGAATCATTAAATTTACCCCAAACAGAACAAAAAGGAGTTGCAACTAAATGTTTAACTTCGCGTCTAAAGGGTAAAGAAGGACGTATTAGAGCTAATTTAATGGGTAAACGATGTCAGTAGGGTTGACATGTAAGACTTGCTCATAATAGGTGACTGCTTGTATGGTTGTTGTATTACCATACAAGAAAAACAGTATAAATACAATCTGGAAACAGTATATAATCACCTAGTCGGAATAAATGATAAAAATTAAATAAATCCGGCGACATTACCAAATTGCGGGAACCTCTAACTTGGGTAAAACCAATAGTTATGTCATACTACCACAATATACGAAAGTTATTGTGAGTCACACGGAGAAATTCGTGGAATAAATTACTATGCTTAAAAAGATGTTAATAAATAATATTCACAAAACGTAATTAAATATAAAGAAAGCATATTAAATTTAAAAGTAAAAACTGACATAACGAACTAGGAAACTAGTGTTAGACAATCCGCAGCCAAGCTCCTAAACAATTAGCAAGATAAACTTAAATATAACTATAACTAATTGTACGGAGAAGGTCCAGAGACTAGACGGTAGTGGGTTTATAGAAATATAAGCTTAAGGTATAGTCCGGGCTATGGTAACATGGCCTCCAGTAATATTATCAAAATATTACTGGGTTTGGATTTGATTCAAAATAAATATTATATCCAAATTGTAGATATCGCCCTTGACCTAAAGTTTGACAATTATTAATTAAAATAAATATTATTATTTGTCAAACCATGGTTAAAGATATCGATTCGAAGAGAACAGATTACAGTTCACGTACCGTCATCACACCTGATCCAACTTTAAGTATTAATGAATTAGGTATTCCGATAGCGATTGCAAAAAATATTACATTTCCTGAGATTGTAACACCATATAATATTGATTATTTACATAAATTAGTAAGAAATGGTAGAGAAATATATCCGGGAGCTAATTTTGTTATTCCAGTATCATCTGGAGAATCATCGAAACTTCCGATTGATTTGAGATTTAGAAAAGAGAAGATAGAATTAAGATATGGTGATGTGGTAGAACGCCATATGAAGAATGGCGACCCTTGTCTACTCAATCGTCAACCGACTCTTCACAAACAGTCTATGATGAGTCATAAAGCAAAAATTATTGATAATCCGGATTATTGTACATTTAGATTAAATCCTAATGTTGTAGCACCATATAACGCTGATTTTGATGGAGATTTAAGTTCATTTTGTCTCCAACAGCAAGATGCCTGTTAAGTTGCTATTCAGACTTGATAGGGTAAACATTGTAAGAATAGCTATAAT
>JBDNHS010000575.1:0-3973 GCA_041688685.1 Kapaibacterium sp. (SeqCode) | reverse complement strand
TTCACTAAAAGGCTTTGGAATAGAAAATTTAGAAAAGGGTATAATTGCAGTTGGAGCTACAATTTATTATCTGGAAGATAGGGGACAACTAAACTTAAGTCATATCAAAACTCCAAAGTTATTTAATCAAAGTAATTTTATGATTTTGGACTATTCTACAAGAAGAAATTTAGAAATTCTATACTCTAACTCCGAAAATCAGAAATTTAGTTTGTATAATGTTTTAGATTTTACCAAAACACCAATGGGGGCAAGATTTCTCAAACATTGGATATCAAAACCACTTTTGGATTTAGAATTAATAAATATAAGGTTAGACGCAGTTGAGTTCTTTGTTTTGGAATTTGACCAAAGGCAATATATTCAAAACTTACTTAACAAAATGAATGATTTGGAGAGATTAGTCTCAAAATTGGGCAGTTTGCGAGTAATACCAAGAGACTTAATTGCCATCAAAAATTCTTTGATTATTATTAAAGAATTGAAATTATTTGAGATAAATAATCCAAAAGTACAGCAAATTATTTCTGAATTGAATGATTTGAGTGAGTTGTCAAATTTATTAGAAATATCACTAAATGATACTGGAAATAACCAAATTGGCTCTGGTTTGGTTTTTTATAGAGGTTATGACCAGCAATTAGACACTTATGTCGAAGCCAAGTTTTCTGGTAAAGATTGGATAAAAAAATACCAAGAAACAGAAAAGCAAAATTCTGGATTATCATCTCTGAAAGTAAGTTATAATGGCGTTTTTGGATATTTTATTGAGATATCTAAGGTACAATCAAAGTCTGCCCCAAGTAATTATGAAAGAAGGCAAACACTAACAAACGCTGAAAGATATACAACAAATGAATTAAAAGAAATTGAAAGTAAAATATTTAGTGCAGAGTCCAAAATAAGTGAATTGGAGTCTAAACTTTTTGAGAACTTGAAAATTGAAGTAAATAAATATATCAAAATAATTCAAAACAATGCCGAATTAATTGCTGAATTAGATTGTTTACTTTCATTTGCAGAAGTATCGCACAGTAATAGTTATACTCGACCAAATCTAACATTAGACAAAATTATTGAAATAAAAAATGGCAGACATCCTGTAGTAGAAAAAAATCTAAAAATTGGGCAATCTTTTGTTCCTAATGATACTATACTCCAAAATGATAATGAACTAATACATATACTTACTGGTCCAAATATGTCTGGAAAGTCATGTTATCTCAGACAAGTTGGTCTAATAACTTTAATGAGCCATATTGGTTGTTTTGTTCCGGCTGAATATTCTAAAATTGGTATTACAGACAGGATATTTACAAGAGTTGGAGCATCGGACAATTTATCGGCTGGCGAAAGTACATTTTTGGTGGAAATGCAAGAAGCTGCAAATATTATTAATAATGCTTCCGACAGAAGTCTCGTCCTTCTTGATGAAGTTGGTAGAGGTACGGCAACTTTTGACGGAATTTCGATTGCCTGGTCGATTGTTGAATATATTAATCAAATTATCAAATCCAAAACAATTTTTGCCACACATTATCACGAACTAAATGAATTATCTAATAATTTTGAATACATCAAAAATTATAGAGTTGAGGTGATTGAACACGAAAGTAGTATATTTTTTACTCATAAAGTATTAAAAGGATATTCAGACCACTCTTTTGGGATTCAAGTTGCCAAAATGGCTGGTTTGCCAAATAAACTTACTGATAGAGCAAAAGAAATTCTACTTAATCTTGAGACCAATGAACTGCAAGAACAAGTAAATTTTAATGATAAAGTATCAAAAAAATCAAAATTTAACTACTCGAAATTATCCAAAACAAATTCCAATTCAAATTTAAACTCACCAGAAGAACAATTGTCAATTTTCACTTTTGTAGATGATGAAATAAGGAAGAAAATTAAGGATATTAATCTGAATGAAATCACACCTTTAAAATCATTACAGATATTAGAAGAATTAAAACAGTATATAGAAAAAAATTAGTTAGGGAATTAATAACAGAATTAATTATCAACAAAATATTAAATAAATTAATTATTAATAAAAATTAATTGCTATTAAATCAAAATTTAATTATATTGTTTTTTAATTATATAATCAATTTAATTATAAATTTCACATAAACCTATTACAAAATAATTCTATAAACTGTAAATTAATTTGTAATATCTAAATCTTTAAAAAGTATAAAGATACTAAAAATAATGATTTATTGTAGATAAATAATTACCAGAAATTCAAAAAACTTTCTTGAATTATGTAACTATTTACACTCTATTTTGTCATTCGTTGCAAGTAATTGGAATAAAATTAAAACATTTAAAAAACAAAATTAATATTTATAAATAAATTAGGGATAGTATGATAAAATATATACAAAGTATTTTTTTGGTAATGATACTTTCATTTAGTTTCGTAAATTCTTCGTTAGCAAATGAAGAATTGTTAGAAGGTGGAAAGAAGAAAGTAATCAACGCAATGGTTACCAATCAAAACTCAATGGGTCGTTATTTCGTTTTGGCTTTACCACCCAATGATGATCCTCAACAACCTGCTCAGATTGCAGCAATATTTGTTGCAGCTTCAGAAAGAACAAAAGTAACTTTGATAAGTCCTTTGGGTACAAGAATATCTAAGATTTGCCAACCCTTCAAAACAGTTGTATTTTCAAGTGCAGCTGCAGGTGATTTATTTTCTTGGTCAGAAGAGATATGGAATTCAGAAATAATTGAACCAAGAGGATGGGCTTTGGAATCTGAAAAACCTATTTCTGTTTACGTCATAAACTCGAAATCAGTATCTACTGATGGTTATTTGGCAATTCCTGTTGCCGCTTGGGGTAAAGAATACTATCACTGTGCCTTTTGGGACTTTAATGAATCCAGAACCTGGTCTGCCGGCTTTATAGTTATGGCAGCAGAAGATAATACAAAAGTAGATATTAAATTAGGTGGAAAAGGTAGAGGATTTGCCAAAACTGATAAAGGTAGAGACATTGGAGATCAAATAAAAGTAACTTTGATGAAAGGTGAAACTTATATGGTAATGGGTGACGGTAATTCACGTCAAGCTTTTGACTTGTCTGGTACGCGCATCTTGGCAAATAAAAACATCGGAGTAATTTCATTCCATCAAAGAACTATGATTCCTTCTTCCGCAGTTACAAATGGAAGAGATCATTTATGTGAATTTATGCCACCAGTAAAAACATGGGGAAAAAGATATAACACTGTAGAATTGAAACGTGATAAAGACATGGGTGATTATTTTAGAGCAACTGCATCTAAAGATAATACCAACGGAACTGTCAAATGGTATGATAAATCTTCCAAAAAATTAATTTCACAACAAGATATCTCCATAAGAAAAGCTGGTGATTTTGTGGAGTATTATAATACCAGTGCAACTGCACCACACGATTTTCCATCTATCAGAGGTACATCTGTTTGGGAATTTGACCAACCAACTTTATTAATACAATATTCATACTCTGCAAACTGGGATAACGCAGGTGAATATGACCCAATGATGTTTTTGATAACACCTACTGAACAATATACTAAAGCAACTATATTTCAAACTCCAAGAAATGGTTCTGGAAATAATGAATATAATTATAATTTATTTAATATTATAGCAATTGGTGATACAACTGATCAAACTAATAGTTTTAAATTATTAAATTCAATTAAATTAGATGGTGCTAGAGTTTCAGATCTGGCAGCCGGATTTTTGTTAAATAGAATACCAGGTACTGATCAATTTTGGGCTCAAATTTTAGTAACACCTGGTCCACATTATATTTTTGGTGATACTCCTTTTGGCGGTTATATATATGGCTTCTCTTCATTTGACTCTTATGGTTGGCCCGCAGCAACTGCATATAAAACTCTTGGAGAAGTCGATACATTACCTCCCATTCCAGTTCCTGTAGGAGAGTGTGGAATTTTTGAAATTCAAACG
>JBDNHS010000574.1:0-1894 GCA_041688685.1 Kapaibacterium sp. (SeqCode) | reverse complement strand
GGATTTTGTAGTTCACCAAAAAATAAGCCTCTACCATCTAGTAAATATAATTATGAAAGCGAACAAGTAAGTATTCAAAAACTTACGGCTATGTTTCTTAAAAATCTATATTTATCAGGCAATTGGGAAAACAAAAATGAAATTAGAAATTTATTTATTGATGCAGAAAATAAATTTGAGTTTGAATTCACAAACACTTCAATACCTCAGACATCAAAAACAATTTTATCAAAATTAGACTGCAGAACAATCTTAGAAACTAAGCATAAGAATATCAAACAGGCTTTATCATTATTAGCCTATAAAGAATGCTTTAGCTTTAATATAAATTCTAATAATAATACTGTTTTTGGCCTAGTAATTCATTGTAAAAATGCAGTATTACAAACAGAACTTAAGCAATTTTTAATAAATAATTACATTTATCCTGCAGTTTTGTGGGCTAATCAAATAAGAGAAAGAGATAAAGAAATAGAAAACCAAATTTTATTTATTCATCTAGATTATAGATATGATGAAAATGAAATAAGTTTAATAATTAATACCATAAATGCATTTAAATATAATGATTGAATTTTCAGTAATAGAAGTAAATGACAATCAATGGTCGAAAGTGGTCAAAAAATGTAAAAAATTTGATTTCTACCACACCCAATCTTACCATCTTTTAGAAAAAGATAATAGGCCTTTACTCTTTAGCTTAAAGTTTGATGATGAAGTACTTGCTCTACCTTTGATAGTAAGAAAAATACCTAAAACAGAGATGTTTGACTGTACGTCAGCTTATGGGTATTGTGGGCCAATTAGTTCAGTTAGTTTAGATTTAGTTTCTTCAGAAATTATTTTAGAATTCCATAAAGAGTTGATTAATTTCTTTAATAAAAACAACATAATTGCAGTATTTTCAAGATTACATCCATTAAATTCAAAAGGAATGTTCTTTAATGAATTTGGAATAGTTAAAGATTTGAATAAAACTATTGCAATTGATTTAAGGTTAACTTTCGATGAGCAAAGAAAACAATTCAGAAAATCGAATAAATCGGAATTAAATCAACTAAGAAGAAATGGATATGAAGTAAGAATAGCTAATTCAAAAGAAGATATTGATGTCTTTATTGCTATTTATAATGAAACTATGGAGCGTGTTGCAGCAAAACAAGAGTATTTATTTGATAACGAATATTTTTATCAATTTTTAAACAATACTGATTTTACATCAAAATTATTCTTAGCAACTTTTGAAAACAAAATAATTGCAGGTGCTATTTTTACAATTACAAATAAAGTTATGCAATATCATCTATCAGGAACAACTCAAGAATTTATTAGAGCAACACCAATGAAATTGATAATAGATGAAGCACGAATCTTGGGTAATGAATTACAACTAGAGTTTTTACATTTAGGTGGAGGAGTTGGAGGTAGTGACAACGATTCATTATTCAATTTTAAATCTGGTTTTTCAAAATTTGAATGTCAGTATCAAATTTGGCAAATGATTATTGATCAAAACAAATATGATGAATTAGTCATTAAAAATGGTTTAAGTACAGCAAGTAACTTTTTTCCATTATACAGAGCATAAAAAAACAGAATTATTAAACGTTTTTCTATATTTTTCTTTCTTCTTTTGGCTTAATATTAATTAGTTGGTTATTATTCTTATGTATAATAATTGCAATCATTGATACCAAATCCTTCTGACTTTTTATTCAAAACAGAATAGGCCAATTCGGAAAATCCTTTCGTATTTATAAAATAAAAACACTCAACGACCAAACCAATGAAATCTCCATACTTGGAAAATTGTTACGAATATTAAAAATTGATTAGTTACCGCAAGTATGGAAAGTTTTAATTGGTAGTATGAGCAAGGATATCTGGATATTGC
>JBDNHS010000009.1:0-2767 GCA_041688685.1 Kapaibacterium sp. (SeqCode) | reverse complement strand
TAAATTAGAAGAGGAATTAAATGAATTTAAAGTTGAAATTACAAATCCAAATGGCATAAATGTTGAAAAGATGACCGAAGAATTTGGTGATTTATTATTCACAATGGTAAATTTGGGGCGAAAGTATAATATCGTACCTGAAAATGCACTTCAAATTGCAAACAAAAAATTTACTAATAGATTTAATTTTGTTGAACAAAAAGTTAAAGAACAAAACAAAAATTTCTCGGATTTTAATGTTGAGGAATTAGATAAATTTTGGAATGAAGCTAAAAAAACCACGAAATAAACTAAGTAATAATTTACGAAATAAATGATAAAATGACTAAGCAACATAACTGGGCAAATCAATAATATATTCTTTGAGGATAAAAAGCTAACAATTGTTTACGAAAATCAAGAAGGTGATAATTTTAAAGTTTATATTGGAGAAGATGAATTTACTGATGAATTTATCGAAATATTAAGTAATGAAGGCATTATTAATGAGATAATAATATATCCAAATCCAACATCAAATAAAATTAAAATATTACAACAAGACAAATTCTTTTCAATTTCAATTTATAATATTACTGGTTTAGAGATATATTCACTGCAAGACTTAAACTCAGAAACAGATATAGATTTGAGTAAATTACCGATTGGTAATTATTGGCTAAAAATCAACAATTCAGATAAAATGTACTCACTTCAAATCAACAGATAATAATCAAAATTAAGCAAAAAAAAACTACTCCAAAAGAGTAGTTTTTTTTTCAATATAATCAGTTTTCTTATTTATTCATTGCTTTATTTACAATTGCAGTAAATACTGTTGGGTGGTTCATAGCCATATTAGCTAAGACTTTTCTATTAATTTGAATATTTGCTTTGTTCAAAGAATCAATTAATCTAGAATAAGTAGTACCATTTTCTCTTGCACCAGCATTAATACGTACAATCCACAAAGATCTAAATTGTCTTTTCTTTAATTTACGACCAACATAAGCGTGTGTTAGTCCTTTTTCGATGTGGTTTTTGGCTACAGTCCAGACATTTTTTCTACGACCCCAAAAACCTTTCGCTAGTTTTATAAACTTTTTTCTTTTCAGACGAGAAGCTACTTTATTGACCGATCTCATTTTAAAGTTTCCTTTATATAATATTATAGATTTTTTTATTTAATTTAAATAATTATTATTTAAATTATTTGTGATTGGGAGAGAGCTTCGAATTCCTCTTTCATCACTATGATATTTTATGTTTTAATTACAAATATTATTATTTTATAATAATTCTTAGAAGGAATATCCAACTTTCAAGACTTAATTGTAATTTATATAGAATTGGTTCAAAAAACTTTTGATTTATTTAGATTATAAAAGCAAAAAAACAATAAATGCACTTTTACTCTTTAAATAAAATAAATAATTAGCCCAATGCTAACATTCTTTTAACTGAATTAAGATTCGCATCATCAACCATTCCTGATTGTCTTAGATTACGTTTTCTTTTTCTAGTTTTTTTCGTTAGAATGTGTCTCATAAAAGCATGTTTTCTTTTGAAACCGCCTCCGCCAGTTTGTTTAAATCTCTTTTTTGCAGCAGATTTAACTTTCATTTTTGGCATTTTGGCACCTTTGAATAATAATGAAAAATTGATTAATTGAATTTTGTATTTTTACAAATTGAAGAATTTAAAAAGAATTAAGATTAACTGTTATCAATTAATATTTAATAAAAACTTAAATTTCAATAAATTAGCATTAATACGATTACAAATATAACTATTATTCTTTAATTTACAAAACAAGTATATTTAATTATTGTTAACACTTATGTTTATTTGTAATTAGTGATTAGATTGTAAATAATTTGGAGCAACAAGTATAAAAATTACTTTTTACTCAAAGCTATTTGTTTTTCGAAGCTTTGAATATCAGAAATCATTTCACCATTCGTGAATTTCTGTTTGTAGAGGTCTATAATAGTTTTTGCATTTTCAAATTTTTGCATATACATAAATGACTCAATTTTACTTACATAAGCTTTCTCCAAAAAGCTCGTATCGTCAAAATCATTAATTATACTATCAAAATAAATAACAGCAGCTTTAGGACTTTTAAGTTTCTGATAAAGCATTCCAGTATTATACTCTCTGGCAGCCAAATTATTTCTTAATTCCTTTATCAAACTATCTGAAACTAAGCTCAAACTGTCTTCTGTATACATGTTTTGAAATTCATTAAGAGCCGTAATTGCTTTTTTGGTATATTCTAAATCTCGCTCAAAATTAGGAGATAGTTTGTAATAACATAATGCACTTTTAAATTGAGATTCTTTGATAAACAAACTATTGGGGTATAATTTTTTTACTAAATTATAATTGAAAGAAGACATAATATATTTTTCATTTTTAAATTCAATTTCAGCCAAATAAAATTGTGCATCATCTGCAAAACTACTCGCTGGGTATTGCAGTTTAATTATATCAAAATACTTTTTTGCTTCATACAAATCACTTTTATCAAGAAGTCGTTTTGCTTCTTTGTAAATATCATCAACTGATTTGTTTTCATTACTACTTTTTGTACTACATGCACTAAATAATAATAAACCCAAAAACATTAAAATAGAATTTTTGAAGTATATTATCTTGTTATTATTTATTTTATTTACAGTATCTATAATTCTATTATTTGTTATAATCATTTATGTTTTGTTGTTTTAATTCAAATTCTATTTCAAATTCTAATTCTTAGTTTGTCAATAATAATCAAGTACAT
>JBDNHS010000573.1:0-1724 GCA_041688685.1 Kapaibacterium sp. (SeqCode) | reverse complement strand
TTGTTGCAAAAACTATATCTAAAATATAATTTTCTATTTTTTCATCCATATAAACTTCTGTAACAACATTTCTTGCCGTTATAATATCATCTGTATGGATAACTGTATTTACTTTGGGATAAGATTTGCCTAAATTCAATTGCAGAATTTCTCTTTCCTCATCTTTTTGAGGATAAGTAACAACTATTTTCATCATAAACCTATCAACCTGCGCTTCAGGCAAAGCATAAGTACCTTCTTGTTCGATAGGATTTTGAGTTGCCATTACCAAAAATGGGTCAGGTAGTTTATAAGTATTATCACCAATAGTTACTTGCTTTTCTTGCATTGCTTCTAATAACGCACTTTGCACTTTTGCAGGAGCACGATTTATCTCATCAGCTAAAATAAAGTTTGCAAAAATAGGACCTTTTTTCACTGCAAATTCTTGCTTCTGCTGGTTATAAATCATTGTACCAATTAAATCAGCAGGCAACAAATCTGGAGTAAATTGAATTCTTCTGAATTTTGCATCAATAGATTCGGCAAGTGTATTTATAGTAAGAGTTTTGGCTAAACCTGGCACACCTTCCAAAAGTATATGTCCGTTAGCAAGTAATCCAATCATTAGCTTTTCTACCATTGACTTTTGTCCAATTATGACTTTACCTATTTCAATTAATAATAAGTCAATAAAAGCACTTTCTTTTTGGATTTTTTCGTTTATTAAATTTATATCAACCATAATTTCTATTAAATTCGATTAATTAAAAAAATATTAGACGAATTTTTGAATAAATATTTGAGAATTGTTTAAAGAAAAGGAATTAATTAAATCTTCTTGGGAAATTTTCGTTTCGTGAATCAAAGAAAATATGATATTTAAATTATAATATAAATTCATTTCATATTTTAAAATACATAACTAAAACTGATTCTATATGAATAACCATTAAAAGCTTCACCATCTGACTTGAATGGAAAATTAGAGTTATTTAATTGATTTCAATTTATTTAACAATTATTCATTATGAAAAATATTAGATATTTTGTTTTCGTATTAATACTTATTTTTGAGATAAATATTACACTTTGCAATAATCAACAAATTGATACTGTTAATCCGCATAACGATAAATTCCGTTTGGAAATTGGTGCTGGTGCTGCAATAGCTTCTATGTCTTTTAGTTACATTAATTATGATAAATTAGATTTAGGTAAAACTTCAAAAGAAACTTTTTTGAAAAAGAACAACTATATTACTTATATTTACTCAAAAATGATTTTTTGTATTATAATGGTTATCCATATCAATTTAATATGAATGAAAATGACATAATAAGATTGGCTGGAGAAGAAGCAAAAGATGTATTAATCAAAGAAGAAGATATTGATATTTTAAAATAAAATAACTATTTGTTTTTGAAAACTAAAAGAGTTACTCCTGAGAAATCAGGATTAACTTTTTCTAAAATAATTTGTAATTGTCTTTGTTTTCTTTGTTGTCGATTTTTTCTACAGACTTTATTCCTTTTATTGTCAATAGTTTAGCGAATAATTTGTTTAATTATTTCAAGTTCTTAATGTTCATCAAAATATTTGCTTCAAAAACATTCTCATAAGAATAAACACTAATTCTTTTCATACTATTAGAACCAACAGCAAGGGTTATTTGTCCCAACATGCCTTCTTTGTCTTCACCAATAATTTTAAGAATAACATCAAAATTTTCTTTAATATCATCT
>JBDNHS010000572.1:0-1847 GCA_041688685.1 Kapaibacterium sp. (SeqCode) | reverse complement strand
GGATTTGTAAGAGATTTATTTTTGAATAAGTCAGTCAAAGATATTGATTTTACAGTTGTAGGTGATGCATTAGAATTTGCCCAAATAATTGCAAATGAATTTAACTCCAAAGCAATTATATATGAAAGGTTTAGAACAGCATTAGTTCCAATTGGCGAGTATCAATTAGAATTTGTCGGTACAAGAAAAGAAGTTTATACGAAAAACTCTCGTAACCCAATTGTGGAAACTGGTAGTTTAAAAGATGATATTTACAGAAGGGATTTTACAATTAATTCAATGGCAATATCATTAAATAAAATAAACTATGGTGAATTTATTGATTTATTAAATGGTAAAACTGATCTTGAAAATAAAATAATACGAACTCCTTTCAACTCTATAGATACATATAATGAAGACCCACTTCGAATGATGAGATGTCTTAGATTTGCCTCTCAATTAAATTTTGAAATAGAAGAACAATCTCTAAAATCAATCGAAATTTTAAAAGATAGAATCAAAATAATTTCTCAAGAGAGAATTACAGATGAATTTTTTAAAATACTCAAATCACCTACTCCAAGTATTGGATTAAACTATTTATACGAGACTGGATTATTAAATATTATTTTCCCTGAAGTTGCTTACTTGTCTGGCGTTGATATTGTTTCAAAAAATAATATTCACTTTGCACATAAAGATGTTTTTAAACATACTCTTCAAGTATTAGACAACATTTCAACTGAAACAGAAAATGTTTGGCTTAGATTCGCTGCTTTGCTTCACGATATAGCCAAACCTAAAACAAAAAAATATATCGAAGGTATAGGCTGGACTTTTTATGGACACGAAGAAATTGGTGCAAGATGGATTAAAAGATTCTTTAGAGAACTAAAATTACCTATGCAACACTTAGATTATGTCGAAAAATTGGTGCGACTGCATCAAAGACCAATGACATTAGTTGAAGAACACATTACCGACTCTGCTCTAAGAAGACTTGCCGCCTATGCTGGTAACGATTTAGAAGATTTGCTAACTTTATGCAAAGCTGATATTACAACCAGGTCTCAAAAAAAAGTAAATAAGTATCTTAAAAATTATGAAGTAGTAAAACAAAAAATAATTGAAGTACAACAGAAAGATAAGTTGAGAGAATTTCAGTCACCTGTCAGAGGTGAAACAATTATGGAGTTATGTGATATTAAGCCATCTCGATTAGTTGGATTTATTAAATTAAAAATTGAAGATGCAATTTTAGAAGGAATTATTCCAAATAACTTCGAAGAATCTTATCAATATTTTTTAGAAAATAAAGATATTTGGATAGTTGAATTTAATAATATTTAATTTTTTTTCAAATTAATATATTTTAATTATTCAAAGTTCATTTCTAATATTACTCTTGTTCCTTTGTCTTTTTCACTAAACAATTTTATATTAAAATCTAATATTTCTGCATATTTTCTTGCAATAGATAAACCCAAACCTATGCCTTGTAAATTACTTATATTAGAGCCTCTAAAAAATGGTTCAAACAAATATTTCATCTCTTGAGGTAATATACCAATTCCATTATCAATTATTTCAATTAAAAAACTGAATTTGTCTTTATAAATATTAATAATAATTTCGTCAGATGTTCCAGAATAAATGACTGAGTTATTTATAATATTTATCAATATTGTATTGAATATTTTTATATCTATATCCACAAAATAACTATCAATTTGTTTATTAAATCTAAATTTAAATTTAGGGTAATTTGCCTCCAAGTCTTTGATATAACTCTTAATATATAGCACTATATCAATATTGACTTTATTTATATTTATTTTACCATAATCTAATTTTTCAATAGTTAG
>JBDNHS010000571.1:0-10506 GCA_041688685.1 Kapaibacterium sp. (SeqCode) | reverse complement strand
TAATAAATGTTATTACTTAAAATTAAGTAATAAATAAATTAATAAAAAATGTAATTATTATTTTATTATTTGACCACTTACCCTATATATTTTGTAATTTGTTAAATTAAGGTTTGATTCGAAACCATAACCTTCGATAATTTCATAAGGTGAGTCGATTTTTACATATTTGTTAGATATTAGGATTTGTTTTTGATTATCCCATTTTAATTCTTGTGAAGTTAATTTAGTTTTACTACTGTCTGATGATACTTTTACATTTCCATAAGCATACATATTTTTTGTATCATCTTCAATTATAGCACTGTCTGATTGTAAAATAGTAGAAATTTTATTAGTTTTTGTGTCATAAAATTCACAATATACATTTGTGTCAACAAGTGTTCTTTTGGATTTGAAAAACATTTTGGCACTTTTTGCTGTTAATCTTGCCTTTTTGGAAGATGAGTCATAAAAGAATACCTCAAAATGTCTAAATATTTGATCTGGAGAGTCTGCAGAGTTAGTAAAAGTTGAATCAAATAAAGTAGTTTGTTCTTCTTTGTTATCGCAACCAACATAAAATACATTTATAGTAACTAATGTTACAAGCAATGTATTTTTAACTATATTTTTAAATGTATTTCTAAGTGTATTTCTAACTGTATTTTTAACATTACTTAGCATATAGACTAACCCTCAAATACTGCTTTGTGATGAAAGTTGTCATCTCTACCTTCGGGACCTGCAATAGCAACAGTTACGGCAGCATCGCCTGTTACATTTGTAATTGTTCGTAACATATCCAAAATTCTATCAACACCCAAAATCAATGCAATTCCCTCTGCTGGTACATTCACAGATTGGAGAATCATTATAAGCATTATCAAGCCAACTCCCGGCACTGGCGCTGTACCAATAGACGCCAAAACAGCAGTAAGTACTATTGTTATTTGCTGAGCAAAATTTAAGTCCATTCCATAAACTTGTGCAATAAATATAGTAGCAACACCTTGATAAAGTGCTGTACCGTCCATATTTATTGTAGCACCAAGTGGCAATACAAAGCTGGAAAAATCTTTTTTGACACCTAATTTATTTTCCACACAATCAAATGTTACAGGTAACGTAGCCGCTGATGAACTGGATGAAAAACCAACTGCTTGGGCTGTTCTCATTGCTTTGAAAAATACCCAAGGGCTCATTTTACCCCAAAATTTAACCAACGCTCCATACACTATAACGGTATGCAAAAACAATCCTAAAACAACGACAAAACAATACCAGATTAATGTCTGCAAAATATCAAATCCAAAGTCAGAAATAGTATTGGAAATTAAAGCAAATACTCCAAATGGAGCTATAAGCATAATTATATCAATCATTTTAATCATTGTTTGGCTCATTCCATCAAAGAAATCTATAACTGGTTTTGCTACTTTTTTGTCAATCATTGTTAGCGTAATTCCAAACATAACAGCAAAAAATACGATTTGCAACATATCACCAGATGTCATTGCACTTAATGGGTTTTTGGGAATTATATTTACCACAAAATCTACTAAATCAATATTCATTTCTTTGGCAGCTGTGATTTTGGAACTCACATTATCAACATTACTCAATAATTGACTTTTTGCATCTCCAGAAAATCTATTCCCTGGTTGAACTAAATTTGCTAAACCCAAACCAATTATTATGGCCATCAAAGTGGTAAACATAAAAAAGACAAACGTTCTTCCACCAATTTTACCAATTTTTTTTATGTCATCTAATGAAGCTGCCCCAACAATTAAAGAAGCTAAAACTAATGGAATTGAAATAAAGCTTAATAACCTTATAAATATAGTACCTATTGGAGCGAAGTAATTTGGTAGTGTCTTTTTCTTTTTGATTGCCACTACTTCTGCTAATTGATAAGCTGTTGAGTTAGTAATAATACTCAACCTAAGCTTTTGCTTTTGTTCAGTTTCTAATGATGCAAAATATTTAATAATTTTATTTTGACTTTTGGAGTTAAATTCCTTGATATTGATTTTTTCAGAATTTACATTTTCTAAATCACCAAAATCAAAAGTTATATTTTTCCAATTCTCAACACTTTTTGTAATTGTTTTTCCATTTTTCAAATATTCAATTACCAATAATTTTTCATTATTTGCAAAAAATATTCCGAAAATTGTACCAAGTATTAAAGCAATTACTATTTGTAGATGTAATGGTATTTTTTTAAACAATTTTATCTCGAATTTTGATTTAGGTTTAAGATTAAAACAACTTACAATTTTATTTATATTTCAATTTTATATTCTTTCTAAATTTCACCTTACATTTCAATTTGAGTATGAAGTGCAATTTCCTCTAATATTCCACTTACTTTTAGACATTCATTCATATCACCGGAGTAAACAATAGCTTTTCCTTTGGAATGTACTTCCCAAGTAAGTGCTTCGGCTTTTTCGGATGAACATTTGGTAGCTATAATAATTTGAGATGAAACTTCATCAAATGTATGAATTTCATCATTAAATAAAATTACCTTACAAGGATTTTGGGTTGAGTTTTCTTCATCTGGATAATCCATTACTTCTACTTCGGTATCAGGTTTGGGTTTAGTAAATGGATTATCATTATCAACTTTATTCATTTGATTGAAGTCAGTCAATTGGATATTTTTATCAGAAATAATAAAATAGAGCATAAAATTTGACCTTTGGTTCAATTTTAAAATTAAAAGATTGTTTTTGATAATTTTTGTTTTAATTTTAGTGAATGTTTTAGATTAGCACCATTAAGTATAAAAAAAGCTAATTTCAAAAATTCAACACTTTTATAACTTTTGCGAATTGTTTTGATAAAATAAAACAATTTCCATAATGAATATACTAAATAATTATTGTATTTTCTAAAATAATACATTAATGAAATAAAATTTTCTTTATCTATAAGTATATTTCTTTTTGTGCTTTTACCAGTATGATGAATGAATTTTGCTTCGGGTACTAAATAAGCTTTATAATTATTTTTTTTTAGTTTTTGAGCAATATCTTCTTCTTCACAATATAAAAAATAATTTGTATCAAATCCTCCAATTTCGGCGAATTTATCATAATTAAAGAACATAGCAGCACCAGTTATTAATTCTACTTTAAGAGAGTCTGTATATTCAATTCTTCTTGAAGGATAGCTAGTTGGGTTTAATTTAAACATTAAATTTTCTCCAAGTATTTTCAAGCCAAATGTCGGAATAAACCCAAAACTTGAATGATAACTCATATCTGAATTATACATATTAGCAGTACATAACGCTACATTATTATTTTGATTCATAAAGTTAATCAAAATACTAACCACATCGTTTATCAATTCTGTGTCGTTATTTAAAAAAAACAAATATTTAGCATTAGTATTCTGCACGCCTATCATATTACCAGCAGAAAAGCCAACATTGATATTACTACAAATTAATTTTATATTATGGGTATCTTTATTTAGTTTAGAACAAAATTCATCTAACGCAATATATTCTATTTCTTCTGATTTATTATCTACAACTATAATATTATAATTATTTTTTTTATCTACTTTTTCAATTATTGAATTTACGCAATTAATTGTGAAATTTGTAGAATTATAGTTTATTATAATGATTGATACATCAAAATGTTTCATTTTTTTTCGTGTAGATTGCATTTTGAAAAACTTTTACATTTTCTTTACCCATAAAGTATTCTTCAATTTTGACAATACATAATGGGTCAGGTTCAACTAACATTGTGATTATACCTTGATTAATAAACCCAGGTACATTTGAGGTATGAGGCAAATAAACTCCCACCTCTGCTACCATATTTGGAGTAAATCCTAGTATTTTTGTCTTTTCAAAAAGTAAATTATTCATATCTTTATTTTTAATAATTCAAAAATAACTTTTTTTATTTTTTTAATGAATTAATTGTGAAAAAAAATTATCTATTGTTATATTGCATTATTACGATAAACTAATTAAACAAAATAAATTTTGGAGTAATAATATAATGGGATTGACAAAAATTGAAGGATTTTCTGAGTCACAGATTTTATTAGCTGGATACTTCAAAGCAATTTCACACCCTGCTCGCATTGCGATTATAAAGTATTTGATTGAAAATCCAGAATGTATCTGTAATGATATTGTAAAATTTATTCCTTTGTCTCAATCTACTATTTCTCAACATTTGAGGGAGTTAAAGACTATTGGGCTAATAAAAGGCGAGATTATGCCGCCAAAAGTTTGTTACTGCATAGATTTTGAAGTTTGGGAAAAATTCCAAAATTTAATCAAAGATGTTTTTAATTCGAATAATACTATAAATAATAATGGGAATAATAATATAGAGTTAGTAATAAATTTAAATACTAATGTTAGAAATAGTGTTAACAATGATATTAATAAAATTGATAATAATCAAAACTGTTGTTAATAAATTTTTAAAATAATGATGAGAATATTAAGAATAAAATCAAGAGAATAAAATGAAAAAAATGGCTTTTTTTGAGAGATATTTGTCTTTATGGGTTTTTGGCTGTATAATATTAGGAGTTTTGGTTGGTAATATTTTTTTTGAATTTATCGAACCAATTTCTAAAATAAATTTATATAGTATAAATATACCGATTGCAATTTTAGTGTGGATGATGATATTTCCGATGATGTTACAAATTGATTTTGATTCTATCAAAAATATCAAAACAAATTTCAAAGGAATATATCTTACTGTGATAATTAATTGGCTTGTCAAACCATTTACGATGGCATTATTCGCTAATATATTTTTTGATAATTTGTATAGTTCATTCTTAAGTCCGGACAAAGCGAATGAATACATAGCTGGTGCAATATTATTGGGGGCAGCACCTTGTACAGCGATGGTATTTATATGGTCTTATCTTGTAGAAGGAGACGCAAATTACACACTTCTACAAGTTTCTATAAATGATATAATATTACTAATTGTATTTATTCCGATAGTAAAATTTCTGATGGGTATGACAAATATATTCATACCGTATGATGTACTATTTTCTTCGATAACTATTTTTATATTAATTCCATTAATATTTGGTTATATTGTAAATAAACAAGCAATCAAATCCAAAGGAATTAATTGGTTTAATGAAGTGCTTTTGAAGAAAATCAAACCATTTTCGATAATAGCATTATTGACTACATTAATATTGTTATTTGCTTTCCAAGGTAAAGAAATAATAAAGAATCCATTTGATATTTTATTGATATCAATTCCATTAATTATTCAAACTTATTTTATATTTTTTGTAACTTGGTTTATTGGTAAATACCTAAAACTAAATTTTAAAATTTGTGCACCCGCAGCTATGATTGGAGCAAGTAACTTTTTTGAATTATCTGTAGCAATTGCAATATCACTATTTGGGCTTAATTCTGGTGCTGTATTGGTTACAGTTGTTGGAGTTTTGATAGAAGTACCTATTATGCTCTCATTGGTATATTTAGCAAATAAATGGAGATATTAAAAAAGGAATAATTAAAATAGGAATATTAAAAGATAATATACTTAAATTGATATATTAAAAATGGAAATAATAATGGAAGATAAGAATATAATGAAAATAAATTATATAAATAATGATGCTTTTGTGAAGTATTTAGATATATTAGACAAAAATAAAGATTTAGATTTGAAATTGAAGTCAATAAAAGAAAGTACTGAATTTAGTCAAATTAATGATATCATTTCAACAGAAAGATTATCAATTTTAGATAATATTGCCAATGGTATCAATACAACTAATAAGTTAGATTCTGATAAATTAAATGAAATGACAAATTTAATCTTTATTTGTACGCATAATTCACGAAGAAGCCATTTGTGTGATTTTTGGTTCGCTATTGGTTTGGAAATATTTGGTAAGTCAAGTGGATTAAATAAATACTCCTCTTTTTCTGGTGGAACGGAAGTAGTAAGTTGTAACACAAATATTATCAATACATTAGTAAATACTGGGTTTCAAGTACTAAATTTAAAACTAACTTATCATAGTGAGAAAATTGATAATGAGCATAATAATGAGAATGATAATAATTCAAATTATATATATAAGCTAAATTATCATCAGACTGAAAAAGTACTATTTTCAAAAAAATATAACGATATAAATAATCCACAAAAAGACTTTTTTGCAATTATGGTATGTTCTGATGCAGATGCAAATTGCCCAGTAGTTTTGAATTCAATTGATAGATTTTATTTGCCATTCGAAGACCCCAAATATTCTGATAGTTTTGATGTTTATGATAATTGTTTAGATGTTTACAAACAAACTTCATATTTGATAGCATTAGAAATGTTCTATTTGGTCAGTAAACTAAAATAGAAAATAATATAAATTAAATAATACTTAATTAAACAAAAAAAACTGCCTTTAAATTAATAAAGACAGTTTTTTAAAAATATTAAGGAATTTAGATATTTATATATTTAGAATTATTATTTTTGGATAATAAAGCTATGGTAAATCATCTCATCTTCATTATTGATGATAATGTGATATTGACCATTTGCAAAATTACTTACATCTAAATTTAATTTGTTATTAGTTTCGTTTGTATTATATACTTCTCTTCCATTGTTATCAATGATTGATAAATTAAAATCTTCAAAAGTGATATTTAAATTGATGTTTAATTCATTGATAACAGGATTAGGGTAAACGCTAACTGCATAGTTAGTAATTTCAACATCTTCTACTTCTTTTCTTAAAGTAGATCTTGAATTTGGATTACCAGTTGTTGTTGAAGTCAGATAGTTAGTTTGGACCCCAGTACCATTGTAATCAAAAATTCTGAAATAATAAGTAGTATTATTTTGTAATCCAGTAACATCAGTACTTCTTCCATTACCATTATATACTACATAAGTATCAGAAATATTTGATTGATTTTGACCAAAAGCACCTGCTGAATATTCTTCACTATCAATAACATAATTATCACCATTCAAAGCCGTTAGACTTGCAACTAATACTCTATTTTCTCCATTACCGTTAGTCCATCTAAGACCTAATAAATTTTTACCTATTTTATTAAATCCTAAGCTTCTTGTTTGGCGAGTTGGCTCTGAAGATAAATATACATTGTTTAATTGGAATACTGCCACAGTGCCACTAATCTCATTGGCAGTTAATACCATTCCGAAACCATTTGGGCTATTTTCAGGAGCTATGTAAATTATACCTTCTGCACCATTATCGCCAGCATAAGTAGAAGTATTACGAGTATTAATATACGATTCATATACTGGCATCATTGGGTCTGTAACATCATAGGTCATAACACCACCAATTCTTTCTAATCCAATAAAGGCATAAGAATTACCACCAAATTTACCAACTGCAACACCTTCTGGCTCTGGACCTTTGTCATCACTTCTATTTTTGAAAGTGTTATTTGAATTACTTACATTAAATAATCCCCCAAAAGTTGGGTTTTCTTTTGTAATTAATTCTAATTGATTACCTGAATCATAAACTTGATTACCAGTAACACCATTCCAAATACTAAATGATCTTGCACCATAAACGTGAATTTCATCAAAATCGCCATCACCATCTAAATCACCAGTAGCAGTAGATGTATTAAGTCTTCCGATGTTTGTATTGATTTTTAAATAACTTGCATTTGGGAACACAGTTGGGTCTAAAACATAACTCGAACTACTAATTCTAACATTTTCAGAATAATTACCATATTCTCTTGCATCACCTTCGTTTGCAGAGATAATATATGGAACACCTGCAACACTATATTGTGCAATTGCGTCTGGCATATACATACCTTTTATGGGCCAGTTCGCTATAAAGATATTAGTACCAAATTGGTCAGAAGCATCTAAAGTATTTTGAGGTAAATTATGGTTTTTAGTACCAAGGGGCATAATGTTAGTAATTTCTAAATTTACTAAATCAACTTTTGCTAAAGCATTATTTTCTTGTAATGAAACCCACGCAGTTTCTGAATCATCAGAAAAAGTTATATATTCTGGTTCCAAATCTTGAGAAACAGAAACGTTAGGATTGTTATTTCCAAAAATTCTAACACCTTGATTTCTTAGAGTTTGTTTTTGACTATCAAAAGCATTAAAATTTAAAGTAGTTACTTTTGATTGGTCAATACTATTAAATCCGCCAGAAATATCAATAACTGAAACCGAACCTTCTGGGTCAATTGTATAATCTGAATTAGGTTGACCTTCATTGGCAATCATTACATAATGACCATCGGGCGAAAAAGTTACCATATCTGGTAAGTTTCCAACCTCGACTGTTCTTACATTATTTCCATTTAAATCTGCAAATACAACAATACCGTTACCGTAAGTACCAGGATCAACTGTAGCTACTACGATACCATTTTTCACAGCAACACTTGTAGCATCTGGTCCATATTGAGACATATCTATTGTACTAATTTTAGTAGGAATAGCTGGATTTGAAAAATCAAATATTTCAATTTTTGATTCAATAGAATTCAAAATATATAATCTTTGAGTTGTTGGGTCGTGTGCTACTATCTCTGCTGAAGAACTAAGTGAAGTCGAAGCTTTAAAACTACCAATGTGCGATATTCCAAGAGTATTTTGAGCTGTTGGAGCTCCATTTTCATTTTCTTTAATATAGATAGTAGTTCTTACATTTGTACCAAAAGTAGCATTAGTAGGACTTGATAATTCGAGCATAAATAATTTACTTGGATTAAATGCTATATTATCAATGATAGGTATATTTATAGTTTGCGTTATTGCATTTGGAGCAAAGGTCAATAATTGATCAGTAAAAATATAGTCATTACTATTTACTGCTGTACCAAAGTTTGTTATTACTTTTAGAATACATAATTTTTAAGTATTAGTCGGAGTACTAACATTAACAACAACAGCAACTGTACCAGAATTTTCGTTCACTACATAATTTGCAGCTGAAAATTGAACATTTGGAATAACTGCAATTTCTGGCGTAAAACTACCTGGAGTTGCAAATAAAACTGCTATACCATTACTACCCAAGTTATTAGTTGATGCTTTCCAATTTTCACCATTATTATTATCTGAATTGGGATTTTTTAATTCTAAAGAAGGTCCAGTTCCATCAGGAGATAGAGGCCAAGGCAAGGCGTCATCATAAAAAACTGTTCTAATAGTTTGGTTTAGGCTGTTTAATATCTGTAACGTTTCGCCACCATTACCGAAATAATTTCCACTACCTGGTAAGTCTAAAAAAGTTCTGTTATAAAAAGTAGAAGCAACTGTTGAATTTGGAGCTAGTAAAAGAGTTGCACCAGCAGCCAATGTCATTTCGGGCAAAGTAAAAGTAAAATTAGATTCATCTTTAACTTTTAGGCCACCTATTGTAACAGTTGTATTACCAAAATTATAAATTTCTATAAATTCATAATCATCACCATTAGTATGAGGATTATACATTATTTCAGAAAATGCTAAACTTGGAATAGTATTGTTGAATACTATATTTGGGTTGGTACTTAATGTCATTGTATTATTAGCAATATCTTGAATATTTTGTACACTTAAAGTATAAAAAGCACCAATATTTAAGTTATTTGTTGTAAGTCTAATCGTATTTGAGTTTGTATTATAAACAGCAGAATTTACAGTAATTAAAGGGCTGAATGAATAATTTGAGATTGTTTCCGCTTGTATTGTTTTAACTGCTTCACTAAATAATACATCTAAAGTATTTTGAGAAACGATTGTAACACTAACAACATTTGGAGGCAACAAATCAGTAGTTGCAAAAACGAACATTGTTGAGTTAAATGGAACATCTGGAGCTGTACCGTCATTTGAATCATCAGTAGCATTATCTTGAGTTGTCCAATTTGACATATTATTTAGAGCAGAAATGTAAGAATTTACATTTAATCCTGTTCTTGTACCAGTATATTGTGCAATATCAACATTATTAGGTAAAGTGATTGCAGTTGTTCCGGCAGTTAAACCAGAGTTAGCCAAATCACCAAATGTAAATGAACCACTACCTATTGCAGCTAAAAGAGTTGTAACAGTTCTTGGTAATGTACCAATAAAAGCAAACATAGCTTCGCCACTTGCAGACATACCACCTGGCGTGCCAACTATTGTTCCAATACTAACACTTCTACTTACAGCACTTATACTATTGAATACAACAACTGTTCCTTTTGGAATTAAGTTAATTCCTGAATTCCAAGAAAAGTCATTTTCATCAGTACCAAATTGACCTTGACCATTTAATTCAGAATCGCAAAATATAATTACTGTATTTGGATTAAGATCCACAAAAGTTACAAACGCAAAGTCATCATTTCCATCTGCATTAAAAGCAGTGAATGCAATATCACCTGTTTGTAAATTTGCAAAAGAAAAAGAAATTGAACATAAAAATAATACAAGAATTTTGTAAAGCTTCATTTTGAGCCCTTAATTAATAATTAAACATAAATAAATAAAC
>JBDNHS010000570.1:0-2518 GCA_041688685.1 Kapaibacterium sp. (SeqCode) | reverse complement strand
TTTGATTACAGCCTTGGCTGGTCAACAAATACAAAGGTTGCAATTATTGAATAATAAAGTCATCAAAAAAATAGTTTGCCTAAGCGGTTACGGAAGATTTAGAGATGTAAAACAATCTCCAAATGGAGATATTTACGCAATTACCGAAAACCCAGGTAGAATCATTAAATTAAAAGTTAAATAATAATAAAATATCTAAAATAAATTCAATAAAGTTTATTTAAAAGTTAAAATTATTAAAAATCGTAAATATTCCTAAAGAACTGATAAATATTTTAAAAATCTCTTAATTTATATAAAAATATGAAAATAAAAAATACTACTTCAAAAAATAGAAATAAAATTTTATTTATAAAATTTTATTTGTTGTTACTGATTTTACCAAATATATCTTTAAAATCTCAACCAAATATTAAGATTAATTTTAAAGATAAAACACAAAAAGAAATTTTAGCAAAAGACTTCAAAAAAATATCTTTTAAAGAAATTGAAGACCCAAAACCTATAATTCAAGCTAATGACTTTGATTTTGAAACTTTTGATATTAAAGAGACTGAATACAAAAAAACAAAAATTAAAGTAGCAAATTTATCAAATGAAGCAGATTTGATTATATCAAATTTTGAAATTAGTGATACAATAAACTTTAAAACAAACATCAAAGAAATAATCAACTCAGAAACATTTACATTATTGAAAGGACAATCTATAGAAATTGATTTTGAATTTACACCTCAAAGTGTAGGTCTAAAAGAATGTAGAGTTAAATTCATTTCAAATGCAATAGCAGATGACGAATTTATTGATTTAAAAGGAGAAGCTATTGATACAATAATTACTTCAATTAAAGATGTTAAAATTGTTGAATCTGTAGATGAAACTTCCTACATAGTTACTTTGCCACCTTATCCAAATCCTACTCAAAATGAAGTGACGGCGAAGTTTTATTGGGATAATAGAATTAATATTGAAAAATCAGAAATCGGAGTTTTTGACCTAAATGGAAACAAAGTATCAAATAATGAGAACTTGAACTTAGAGATATTGAACGAGTTCAGTGCTAATATCAAATGGAATTGTGATGGAGTACAATCTGGAACTTACCTTATCAAAATCCAAAACGGCAATAATTTAAAGTATGTAAAAGTTATAGTTAATTAGATATTATTATTGAAGAATCGATTGAAAAAAAAAGTGGTTGACCATTTGTAGAAAATATTTTCGAAAGACGTTGTAACCAACGTCTTTTTTTTGTCAAAAAGTTTTGTAAAGAAGTACTAATTCAAATGAGAAGTATTATCTTTTCCTTGCATTTTTTTATACTTTGTTAAAATATTTATGCCATTATGGAAAAACAAAGTAAATAATTAAATAAACTAAAATATTACTGATATCAAACAATGTCAAAATCCAAAATAAATTCTACAAAGTTATCATTTGAATTTATTTCAAATTTACTGTTAAAAATATTCATTAGATTTTTGACTATAATCAAACCCATTCCAGAACCTTGCTGCTCGAAGAAATTCCTATTTGTTTGATTATAACCAGATATTTGCTCAACGCTAACAGAAGTTTGTGTCCTCACTTCATTTTTGATAGTTAATCTGTATTTAGAATCTACAATTTTGGCAGTTACTTTAACATCTAAACCATATTCAGAGAATTTAAAACAATTATCAAACAATTCATCACAAATTTTAGTAAAATATTCTTGGTCAAATTTAATTTTTGAATTTAATGAATAATGACTCAAATCTTTTTCTCTGTTATAATCAAGTGCTTTTTGCTTTATCAATTTATCAATTATTGATTTTGGAGATTCAGTAACTGAATTATTGTCAATAATATTTTTTATATTTTCTTTCTTTAGTATTTCTGTCTCTACATATATCAAATAATTTGTTACTAATCTATTAAGTCGAAGTGCAGAATTATAGACTAACTGATTAAATTCGCGTCTTTCTTCCTTATCCAAATCTTCATTTTGGTATAAATATAAAGATGTAGAAATTATACCATTTAATGGTGTACGTAATTCGTGTGGTATTAAATTAGCTAATTTAATTTTTACATCAGTAATTTTGTTGTTAGTAATGTTAGATGTTATCTTAGCTTTATTCAATCTGTAATTAATCGAATTAAGTAAGTCATCTCTACTAAATGGCTTAGAAATGTAATCATCTGCACCTAATTGCATCCCCAATCTTCTGTCTCTATCGTCAGTTTTGGCAGTCAATAATATTACTGGCAAATCAGAATAATTTTCCAATTTCCTCAAATTTTCCAAAAATTCATAACCATTCATCAAAGGCATAGCTATATCGCTAATTATCAAATCAGGATTTTCTTTTTTGAGTACTTCTAATGCTTCCAAACCATTATTAGCACTCACTACTTCGAAATCTTCTAATTGTAATAACTCAACTATACTTTCTCTAATTATTTTGTCATCTTCTATTATTAATAGTTTTGCCATTTTACAACAAATTTAAACAAATTAAAACAAAATTTAAAG
>JBDNHS010000569.1:0-1816 GCA_041688685.1 Kapaibacterium sp. (SeqCode) | reverse complement strand
TTTTTCTGTTCTATGTACCGCTATATTTTTTAAATCTTCAATAAGAGTCTCATCATAAGCATAATAACTACCGGAATTGGTTGTCAAAACAACTGGTATCCAGTCATATTCAGGTAAGTACTTGACAAATTTAAGTGTCCTTTGTACTCCACTCAATCCCATAGGAGGGAAATAATATGATATAATTAATACTTTTTTGGATAACATCTTTTTAACAACTTTTGATTAAATCTTAGCATTTGCTAACTTGAATAACACAAATTACTTTACTTACTTTATTAAGTTGACAAACTTTACTAAAATATAAAAAACCATTTTTAAATACAAATATAATATATATTTCATAAATTAATATTAGTATAAAAATGGTTTTTATTTAATGCTTAATAGAATTAGTATAGTATTAAATAGTCTTAGACAGTATTAGATAGAAATTAATGTATCAGGTGATTGAGTTAGCATTTTAGGACCAGTCCTTGTAACTAAAACATTATCTTCAATTCTAATACCATATTTATCTACAAAATAAACACCAGGCTCAATAGCAACAATACTATCTTCAGGTACTATTTCATCTTCTAATCTAAAAGACAAATATGGCTTTTCGTGAGGAGAAAGCCCCAAACCGTGACCCAGAGAGTGTTGGAAATTTTGTGCATAACCTTCGTCAGCAATTACTCTACGAGCAAAACTATCCAAAATAGTACCTTTTATACCAGGTCTGATATTGTTGATTGCTTCCATTTGCGCTTTTTTGACTAATTCATACATCTGCTTTTGTTCTTTTGTTGGTTTGCCTACACACACAGTTCTTGTAATATCAGAACCAAATCCATTGACTTTACAACCAAAATCAAAAAGCAAAATGTCGTTTTTCTTGATTTTTTTATCAGATGGAGCTCCGTGAGGAAGTGCTGACCTCGAACCAGTCAATACAAGAGGTACAAATGGGTCAGATTCAGAACCCATACTTCTTGCAGTAAAAACTAACTCGTTGGCAAGTTCTTTTTCGCTCATACCAACTTTAACTTTTTTGATAATTTCAGCAAAAACTGCCTCCGCTAATTCACACGCTTGTCTCATAAATTCAATTTCATGAGGTAACTTAGCTCTCATAAATGGCTCCACTTCACTTGGAAGTGGTTTGAATTTTAATGGTCTAATTATATTTCTGATATCTACTGCAACAGAATAAGGCATCACTTCTGCCTCAAATCCCAAACTATCAATACCTTTTTTGAATATTTTATTCTCTACAACATAATGCCAAGGATTTCTTGTAATGTGTATAGTCAAATTAGGTAATGGGTAAATTTCAGTTTTTACTTGTTCTTCATATCTGTCATCAGTTACTAAATGAATAGCATCTGTTAAGATGAATAATAAAGCATTACTACCAGAATAATTAGTCAAATAGCGAATATTAGAAATAGAACTTAGCGTCATACAATGTATTTTGTTATCAGCCATCATAAATCGTATTTGTTCTAATCTTTTATCCAGCGTTTTTGGATATTCTGGTATTGTAGTTTTAACAATACGTAGTATGTTTTTTGCCATAAATTACCAACAATTAAATTAATAAATATTTTTTTTGAATTTGAGTTTATTATCAAAATTTAGTTCTAAAATTATACAAAATAATTAGGTGACTCTTTTGTAATGCTTACCGTGTGCGGATGTGATTCTCTTAATCCAGCAGAAGTAATTTTTACAAATCTACCTTTTTCTTTTAATTCATCTAAAGATGCACAACCACTATAACCTAATGCCGATCTCAAACCACCACTGAATTGATATATAGTTTCGCTTACAT
>JBDNHS010000568.1:0-3466 GCA_041688685.1 Kapaibacterium sp. (SeqCode) | reverse complement strand
TTGGCGAATACAAAGAATTAACACTTTTAAAAAATACTTACGATGATATGACACTTGGAAGTTATTTTTCACATTGGATGAGAAAAGAAATACAAGATCAGACCAAGTTAAATGTATTAATAGACCCCATAACCAAAAAATTAAGATACAATCAATCAAATATATTATTCGATATGGATTTTATTAAGCCTTGTAAATATTTATATATTATAGCTTGTGGGAGTTCATATTATGCGGGTTTAATTGCTTCAAATTATTTTAGATATACAAAGGCATTTGAATTTGTTAATGTGTATGATGGGGGAGATTTTTCCCGTGTACATTTAGAGGCAATTGAAAATCCTGAGCAAGATCTTTTGATTATTTTGATTTCACAATCCGGAGAAACTAGAGATTTAAATATAGCAACAACCATATGCAGAGAATACTCATCCAATAGAATTAATATATTAGAACCAAATAAATTAATTGCAGGTTCTGACCCAATTAATATTCTTATGGATTCAAATTATAAAATAGATCCTAATGTCGTATCAGAATTTAATGAAATAAAAATTATAGGTATAATTAACGTAATTGGCTCCCTTATATCAAGAAGAACAATTGATAATATATATACTAATTGTGGTAGAGAAAATGCTGTTGCATCAACAAAATCATGTACTTCACAAATATTAGCTTGCTTACTTTTGTCAGTATATAAAGCGGAATTAAATAATAAATTAGACGAAAAAATTAAAAATAAATTTTTAACAGATTTAAATCGTTTAGAGACAGACATAATTAATACAATAGAAATGGAAATGGAAACAAAAATAAAATCTGTTGCTGAAATATTATTAAAAACTAATATTAAGAGTATGTTTTTATTGGGAAAAGATGAATTACATGGTTCTGCATTAGAAGGTGCATTAAAAATTAAAGAAATTGCATATATTCACGCTGAAGGATTTCATATTTCTGCATTAAAGCATGGTCCATATGCAATGATTGAACAAGACACACCGATAATTTTATTATATAAACAACGAGATCATTTTGTAAAGAGCATAGTAGAAGAAATAAAAACACGAGGTGCATTTATAATTGAAATTTCGCCTAATGCTCCACCATCACCAACTTCTATAATTTTACCAAATAATAAAACATTTACAGGATTAATCGCTGTAGTTGTTTTACAATTACTATCATATCATTTATCAGTAGCTAAAGGTATTAATCCAGACAGACCAAGAAATTTAGCAAAAGTAGTGACAGTTGATTAAAATAATATTCACAACCATTCCATTTTTTTATCTAGACCTAAAAAGAAATCCATAGTTTCCGCCGAATTATGAACGTTTGTTGTACAATTAGGTTTTATTCGTAAAGATCTAGGTAATTTTCTTAAATTTTCATTAATTTTAAATAGATTAGTTAAAATTTCTTCAGTTGATGAGTTATGAACTGATTCGGAATTTCTTAATTTTTGAGTGAATAAATCTTTATTAATTTTTGGTCTGTTAATCCCCCAAATATTTTTTCCATATTTTTTTTCCATTCCTTCAAATATTTCTAATAATTTTATTTGAATAAGTTTTAATTTGTCAATATTTAATCTCGAATTAATTTTGTAAAATAATTCAATAAATTGTTCTTCATTATTTGCATACCATAAAATTGCTGGTATTTGCTGAATTGGATAAATATTCCTTTCATAAAAGTATTGATATGCTTCTAATCTATGTTGTCCGTCTAATACATAATATTTATCATCATTTGCTTTTTTACCAATGTGAACCGGATCATAAAATATAAATTCTCCATATTTTATATGGTCTGCTTTTAGTGATTTGGCTAATTCAGTTGCATGACGTATATCTACTTTCCGTTGAAGTTCCCATCTATCTAAAAATTCAATTCCATTCCAATTAAATCTGCAAAATTCCGCATTTTTTGTATAGACTTGAACCGATTCCGGAATTATATAATTTTGAAAATTATCCGGAACAATTTTTTCCTCAAAATCTTTATTGATTAATTCTTCTTTATTTGTAATATCCTCATTATCTTCATTGCATATTTCTTCTTTATTTTTAATATCATCATTATCTTCATTTATATTTTTATTAAATTTACTAACTTTAATTATTGGCTCTATATCATTTTCATTATCAACAATTATAATATTAGTTTTAGCTTTTAATGTAGAATTATTGGATATTTTTTCATTACGCCCTGTTATATAATTGACAAATGTATTCATAATAAAATATTGAATATAGTATGAATAACATTATTAAATATATCATATTATTTTCAATTTTTCGTCAATAAGATTCTATAATAGCATGGTCTTTTAATATGAGTCCGCAATAGCGTCTTATATTAATTGCAAACTACTAGCTTAGAATTAATATGAATAATAGATTATTAAAAAATAAATTATACAAAAATAGATTATACAAAAATAGATTAAAATTTTCAAAATATAATATTTGGATAATAATATAATATAATATAATATAAATGACAAATTTAAATAATACAAGTACAAAATCTGTTAATATTGAAATAAAAGAACAAATTGAAATTATAGATAAAATAACTATGAATGACAAAATAAGTATAAATGACAAAATAGAACAACAAATAAATAAAATAAATAATGTAAATCCGGTCGTTAATGATGTTGATAATTTTGATTATGATTCCGACTACGAATATAGTTATAGGGTCGTAGTAATAGGAGCAGTGGGTGCCACTTTAGAATTAGTAAAAACAAAAAAAAGTAAAAGTATTATAGAAGAATATAAAAATTAATATATAAAAAAATTGATATATTAAATGAATCCATATAACAATATATATATAAATACATCACTATAATAATGTCCACAAAAGTAGTTAAAAAAGTGGTTGCAGAGGAGGAAGACGATAATATATCTCAAGTTGAAATTGATAAATTAATGGGTATTGCACAGACCGATAATAAATATCATACTATAAATAAGAATGAATGGAAAAGTTGTATGTATTGTGAAAAATTTCATCATAAGGATTATTTTATGTCTGGAATGGAATATTGTGTTCATTGCTGGGGATGGTTAAATGGTCATGAATATGATATAGAATCCGGATTCTATGGAGGCATGCTTTCAATAGAAGATGTCAAAAAAACAATTAAAAAAGTTTATTATGTTCATTGTGATTCGGCATGTACAAATGAAGAGTGTATATTTACTAAAATAAAGAAATATTCTGAAATTAAACTATTGCATACGAGTTTAATTGAATTATTAGAATTAAATAAAAAACCACAACAAGTCGCTGTTTGTTTTAATTACAAAAACAAAAATTTAAATGTTGATTTTGATGAATCTTATATCACTATATAATTTAATCAAAAACAAAAATTTAAATGTTGATTTTGATGAATCTTATATCACTATATAATTTAATCAAAAACAAAAATTTAAATGTTGAT
>JBDNHS010000008.1:0-3198 GCA_041688685.1 Kapaibacterium sp. (SeqCode) | reverse complement strand
TTTTTTTTAATAAATTCAAGTATTAAATGAACGAACATTCTGATAATACTGATAATACTGATGAACTAGAAGCAGAATTTAATAATGTGGGTAATAAAAGTAAAAATCTATTATTAAATATTAAACTATCTGATGAACAACTCACCATTATTAATTCTAATCATAATATGACGATTAATGCAGTTGCTGGTTCTGGGAAGTCATTTAGTGTTTTACAATTTGCAATGAAATATCCGGATAAACGAATGATACAAATAACATATAATAGTATGTTAAAACATGAAATACGACAAAAAGTCAATATATTAGAGATAAACAATCTATTAGTTCATACATACCATAGTTTAGCTGTAGGATTTTACGAACAATATGCATATACAGATGAGGGAATTAAAAATATATTAATTAAAAATACGCCATGTAAAATTAATGTAAGATTTGATGTTGTATTGATAGACGAAACTCAGGATATGATGGCGGATTATTATTTATTAGTTAAAAAATTTATATCCGATACAAAAAGTACCCCTCAAATATTAATTTTTGGTGACAAATATCAAGGTATTTATGAATTTAAGGGGGCAAATACAAAATTTTTAACACTAGCCGATAAAATATGGAATTCTCCGTTCTTGTCTATGTCTCTCAGTACCAGTTTTAGAATGACAAATCAAACCGCATGGTTTGTTAACAACTGCATGTTGAATTATCAAAGAATAAATACTATTAAAGATGGTCCCAAAGTAGATTATTATATATGTAATTCTTATAAAATATATGAAATTATTGGAAAAGAAATTGTTCGAATGATTAAACATGAAGGATTTAAAGAAGAAGATTTTTTTATATTGTCTCCCAGTATAAAAGCCGAAAAACCTTATGCAAAATTAGAAAATTATTTAGTGGCAAATGGATTAAAATGCATGACTCCAATTTCTGATGATGCAAAATTAGATGATAAAATTATCAATAATAAAATTGTTTTTACCACATACCATCAATCGAAGGGTAGAGAAAGAAAAGTTGTTATATTATATTCATTTGATAACTCACAATTTACGTACTATTTAAAGGAGGAAAATTCTAAAATATGTCCTAATATTTTATATGTTGGTGCATCAAGAGCCATGTATAAATTAATTTTAATTCATGATTCCAAATATCCAACTTTGGATTTTCTTAAACTTAATATTAAAAATATTGAAAATTACGTTAATATTAAAAATATCGACACAATAAAATTAAATACAAAAAATATAAATACATTAGAACATAAAACTACAGTTACTGATTTAATAAAATTTATTGATTCTTATATTATGGATAATATAATTATGTTAATTGAAAACTTATTTATCCCAATTATAAACTCAAATAATATAGTAAATGTCCCTTGCAAAATTAAATGTATTGATTCTAGCGGTAAGGAATCGTATGAAGATGTATCAGATTTAAATGGGTTAGTCATACCTTCGATTTATGAAAAATTAAAAAATAATAGTTCTACTATCGAAGACTATGTTAAGCAAAATACAAATAAGCAATTTTTAAGTGAAATTAAAAAATACATTAAAAAAATCAATATACCTTGTCAAAAAGTTAGCGATTATTTAAAAGTAGGAAATATATATCTGAGCTTACATAACCAATTACATTCAAAATTAGCTCAAATTAAAAAATATAATTGGTTGGATAAAAAAATGATAATCGGTTGTCATAAAAATATGAAATTACTTGATAATGCAAATTTAATATTTGAAAAAACTATCACAAATTGCGATGAAGATATATTTAAATTTAATCATAAGGACTTTGGACTTGTTCAAATTGGAGGAAGAATTGATGCATTCGACGATACAGTTGTATATGAACTCAAATGTGTTGATAATTTATCCATAGATCACAAATTACAATTAATTTTATATCATTGGTTATGGATAAATAGTGATTTATATAAAACTTACGGCAATAGAGACTTTAAACTTTTAAATATTAGAACCGGAGAATTACTTAAATTAATTAATGATAATTATAAAATTAGCCAAATAGTAGAACTAATTTTAGCAAATAAATTTGTTAAAAAAAGAATATTGACAGATGATGAATTTATAAAACAGATTCATAAATTAGAAAATAAATTTATAAAAAGTTTAGATATAAATATTTAATTATTTTCATTTTTTAAATTTAAATACTTTGACTTGTATTTTAAATATTTTTCCTTATAATTACCACCTGCTTTAGGGACTGGACGCGAAGCTAGAGGTCTCCAAACTGTTGATTTAGTTGCTCTTGGTTGGGTTGTTGGAGCCGATAATATTGTGGATGGTTTAGAACCCCACACTGTGGGTTTGGATACTGGTTCTGGTATTGGGCTAGGCACAGCCATTGGTTTGGACACAGGTACAGGTCTTTGTATTTGTACTGGTTTAGATTTCCAAGTTGCAGGATGTGCTGTAGATGGCGTTGGAGGCGGAGATGGAGATGGAGATTCATGTGTCATCAATGCTCTTGGAGGAAGAGATAGAGGAGATAGAGATGAAGGAGATAGAGATGAAGGAGATAGAGGAGTTGGAGATCTAGAGACAGGTAGCAATGGACTTAATTTTCCATCCGGTAAGTGAGAACAATGTACTTTTTGGGGATGGATAACCTCGCTATCTTTTCTCGATGTTAAATTAAGAATATTTGCATAATTTTTTCTAAATTCGCTAATTGGTATATTATTGTTCATAATTTCAGATAATGCACTTAATTTCTCGGTATGTGTGTCCCGATTTTTTACGAATCGAGCTTTTTCTGCATCTTTACTCGCCGACTTTATTTTATCATCAAAATCTAAAATATTTTTACTGATTGTTTGTATCAATTCATTAATTTTACAAATTATATTAGAATATAATTCTATTATTTGTACAGCAATTGGTTCATCTGCTTTAATTGATATTAATTTTTTGGATACATCCTCAACGATATCTTCTAGTTTTAGATTAATTTCACTTAATTTTTTAGTAAATACTTCGACATTAAATCCACGATTTTTATAAAAATCAAATAATGGTTTAATAGATATAATCAAGTTATTTATACGTTCATAGTTGTTTGTATAGAGGGAATTTTTTAAATATACTTTTACATTATTAATAATAGTCTCTTGTCCTATATTAAATTGTTGTAATAAATCATCACTCGTACTAC
>JBDNHS010000567.1:0-2575 GCA_041688685.1 Kapaibacterium sp. (SeqCode) | reverse complement strand
TAAAATAAAAGTTTTACAAACTTTATCAACAGCTAAAAAAAAGTAGTATCTAAGTTAAAATAATTACAAAATATCCAATAAAACTAAAAAAAATGAAAATTGCAATAGGCGCAGATCACGCAGGTTATGAATTAAAAGAATTTATAAAAAATAATTTGAATAAAGAAAATTTTGAAATTACAGATTTCGGAACTTATGGAATAGATTCTGTAGATTATCCCGATTTTGCATTCCAAGTTGCCTCATCGGTAAGTAAAGATGAAAATAAATTAGGTATAATTATTTGCGGTTCGGGTGTGGGAGTGTGTATTACATCGAATAAAGTAAAAGGAATTAGAGCAGCAAATGTATTTAATCCTGAAATGGCAAAATTAGCACGTGAGCATAATGACGCTAATATTTTGGCACTGGGATCAAGATTTATCAGCAATGAAACAGCTTTAGAAATGGCAAATATTTTTCTGACTGAGCAATTCGCAGGTGGCAGACACCAAACAAGATTAGACAAAATACACACTTTAACTGGCTGTTAGTAGTTTTAAATAATCATGTAATAAAATTGCAATAATATTAAATTCTTGCCGTATTAGATAGTTAATAATCAAAAAAGAAATTTTAAGGGAATTATATGTATAAAAGTATTTATCTTCTATTTTTTATAACATTTAGTTTATTTAATTTGGGTTGCGGTGAAGATGAATCTGTCAATAATACTCAAAAATTTAAAATTTATACTTGGGGAGCAAATTCAAACGGTCAAATAGGTGAAAGAATTTTTGAAAATAAGAAAAATCCTACACAAATTAGCAATACAAATGATTGGTTGTCTATAATTACAGGTAGTTTGAATTCATTAGGCATTAAAAAAGATGGTAGTCTATGGGCTTGGGGTTGGAATTTTTATGGTCAATTAGGCGACGGTACTAATGAAGATAAATATACCCCAACTCGTGTAGGTAATTCTAGTGACTGGTCATCTATTAGTGCTGGTTATAATCATTCATTAGGCATTAAAAAAGATGGTAGCCTTTGGGCTTGGGGTGATAATTATACAGGGATATTAGGTGATAGTAGTTATGATAATAAGAATTTACCAACTCGCATAGGCATTTCCAGAGATTGGTCATCTATTAGTGCTGGAGGTTCTAATTCATTAGGTATTAAAAGAGATGGTAGTCTATGGGCTTGGGGTTATAAAGAAAATGGATTAAGGGATGGTAAGGGTGAAAAAATAAATACTCCAACTCGCTTAGATAGCGCAAATGACTGGTTATTTATTTGTGCTGGTGATCAACATTCATTTGGCATTAAAAGAGATGGTAGTCTTTGGGCTTGGGGTTGGAATATTTATGGTCAATTAGGCGACGGTACTAATGAAGATAAAAATATCCCGACTCGTATAGGTATTTCAAATGAATGGATATCTATAGATGCTGGAGTATTACATACAATAGGCATTAAAATAGACGGAAGCCTTTGGGCTTGGGGGAGAAATGATAAAGGTCAATTAGGTAATGGTAGCTTTGAAGATATATATATTCCAACACAAATAGGAAATACAAATGATTGGTTAACAATAAGTGCAGGTAGTAAACACACATTGGGTATACAAAGAGATGGTAGCCTTTGGGCTTGGGGATATAACGGGTACGGTCAATTAGGTGATGGAAGTAGTGAAAATAAGAATATTCCAACTCGTATAGGCATTTCAAATGATTGGATTGATGTTAGTGCTGGTGGAAATCATAGTGTAGCAATAAAAAAGTAAGAAAATTATAAGTATAAATAATTATTATAATATTTTACAAAATTACCTAAATCAAAATAGTATTCAACATTTTATTCAAACTTCACAGGGGTAGTCATGGAAGCAACTTTAAACAAAAATCAAGAATATCAAAGTGCATAAATCAGTGCTTCAGAAGTGAATATTAAGATAAGCATATTTTTAAGTTTGTTTCAATCCACAGTTGGAAATTTTATTTCATTTATTAATTCAATTAACTTATTTTCAGAAAAAACATCCTCAACAGATTTATCATAGATAGTTATCAAATAAACAATGTTTTCTTTAAAATGAAGTAGAGTAATAAGTCTCGCACCACCGGACTTTCCTTTTTGTTTTGATTTATATTTATTCTAACTTTTTTTTTAATATTGTTTTAGGTTTCTTTTCAGTAAAACTAATTTTTTGTGTAGTGCTTTGTCATCCCAGTAAGAAGTAGCACGGAGTCTAATAATACGCTTTTTATTTTTAATTTTAATTTTAAATAATCCTAAAACTTCTCTTGTTTTGAATATCTTCTCTTTATAAAATCTAATCTCTTCAATATCTTCGAGCTTATATTCTTTTTGTCTAAATCTATTTTTGAATATTATAAAATCTTCTCCCAAAATCACAGAAGTATTTCTGTATTTTTTTAGAATTAAATTAAGTAAAGAAAAAGAAATAATTATCACAAAAAGCATAATTAGCGAGTCATGTGTAATAAATATTACAAAATTATCACTCATAAGCCCCCTGATAGAAGTATAAACTAATAAAATTACAAAATAAATAAGATTATATTGCCAG